>CAMPAF010000034.1 GCA_946631535.1 uncultured Verrucomicrobiota bacterium | reverse complement strand
TCGCCGTCGCGTCGAAGGCGACCGGCTTGTCCATGTCGCTGGAGAACTCCACTGGCACAGGTATCGGAGCCAGCTCCACGGCATCGGGGTTGGCCTCGTTGCCGGCGAACACGGCGCATGACACAAGTGCGCAGGCCATGACGAGGGACGCAAGACGAGAGATACGATGCTTTTTCATTTACTGCTACTTCCCCGTTTACATTGTTTCCGTTACAGCACATGCTACTTGAGTGAGGCAAGCAGTCCGCCGCAGACCAGCAGGTGCTTCTCGCGAGCGGAGAGCGTGGCGGTTGCGGTGAACGACGCGCCGCCTTCGCGCTTCACCGTCACCTTCCCGTCGCCTTCCACAGCCGCGCGCAGATCGGCCAGCTCCAGCCTGTCGCCGGCTTTCAGCGCGTCATAGTCCTTCGGATCGTCGAACACGAAAGGCACGATCCCGAAGTTGATGAGGTTCGCGCGATGGATGCGCTCGATCGACTTTGCGATGACGGCCTTGACGCCGAGGTACATCGGACAGAGCGCCGCGTGCTCGCGGCTGGAACCCTGACCGTAGCTCTCTCCCGCCACGATGACGTTCGCGAGGCCGGCATCCTTGTTGGCGAGACACGTGTCGTGGAAGCTGGAATCGCAAGGCTCGAACACGAACTTCGCGTACTGCGGCACGTTCGACCTGAACTTGAGCCGAGCGCCTGCGGGCATGATGTGGTCAGTCGTGATCTTGTCACCGACGCGGATCGCCACCACGGCCTTGCAAGCATTCGGCATCGGCACGCCCTTCGGCACCGGCGCGATGTTCGGCCCGCGCACGATCTCCGTCTTGCGCACGCCCTTTCCCGCCGTAGAACGGTAGAGGAACATAGAATCGTCGATTGGAAACTTCCTGGGCGCGGGAACGGACGGTATCTTCATACCGAGCGGCGACGCGACCTTGCCCGTCAGCGCGCTGACCGCCGCGGTCTCGGGGCTCACGAGGTACACCTGCGCGCTCTTCGTGCCGCTGCGTCCCTCGAAGTTGCGGTTGTTAGTGCGCAGCGAGATCGCGCCCGTGCGCGGGCTCATGTGCGCTCCGATGCAGAAGCCGCAAGCGTTCTCAAGAATCCGGCAGCCGGCCTTGATGAGGATCGCGAGCGAACCGTCCGCCGCCAGCATCTGCACCACCTGGCGCGAGCCGCACGCGATGCCGACCTCCACGTCCTCCGCCACATGCTTCCCCTTCAGGATCAGCGCGACGGTGCGGATGTCGCGGTACGAGCTGTTCGTGCACGAGCCGATCATGATCTGGTTGACCTTCGTGCCCTTCATCGACTTAACGGTGACTATGTTGCCCGGAGAGTGCGGCGCCGCCATGAGCGGCTCGATCTTCGACAGGTCGATCTCGAACGTGTCGTCGTACGTGGCGCCCTTGTCGGCCAAGAGCTCCGTCCAGTCCCTCGCGCGTCCCTGCGCGGCGAGGAACTGCTTCGTCACGGCGTCGCTCGGGAACACGCTCGTCGTCACGCCAAGTTCCGCCCCCATGTTCGTGATGGTGGCGCGGCTCGGCACGTCGAGCGTCTTCACGCCTGGCCCGAAATACTCGAAGACCCAGCCGACATTGCCCTTCGTGCCGTACTTCTCCAGCACCTTGAGGATCACGTCCTTGGCGCTGCACCCCTTCGGGAGCCGTCCCGTAAGCTTGATGCCGCGCACCTTCGGCGTAGGGATGTGGAACGCGCCGCCGGCCATCGCCACGGCGATGTCGATGCCGCCCGCGCCGATCGCGACCATGCCGATGCCGCCGCCCGTGGGCGTGTGGCTGTCGCTGCCGAGGAGCGTCTTCCCAGGCTTGCCGAAGCGCTCAAGGTGCAGCTGGTGGCAGATGCCGTTTCCGCACTTGGAGTAGACGATGCCGTACTTCTTGGCGACAGACTGCAGGAAGTCGTGGTCGTCGGCGTTCTCGAAACCTATCTGGACGGTGTTGTGGTCCACGTAGCTCACGGCCAGCTCGTTGCGGACGTGCGGCACGTCCATGCTCTCGAACTGGAGGTACGCCATCGTGCCGGTGGCGTCCTGCGTCAGCGTCTGGTCGATGCGGATGCCCAGCTCGGCGTCCTTCGCCGGATCGCCCTCCACGAGGTGGGCGGCAATTATCTTCTGAACAACGTTCATTGGCTTGGTGGCAGTCTTCTTCATGGCTGGTGGTTGGTTGTTGTTGTTGGACTTCAGTTTCTTAGGGACTTGAGGAGCGCGATCTCGGCGCGGTATCCGTCGAGGTCGTTGGGAGTCTCCAGATAGAACGGCAAGTCGCGCAGCGTAGGGTGGTTGATGACGCGCGCCAGGGCGTCGAGGCCGATCTTCCCCTTGCCGATGCAGGCGTGGCGGTCCTTGTGGGCATCGCGCGCGTTGAGGGAGTCGTTCAGGTGGATGGCCTTTAGCCGTGATATGCCGAGAACGGCGTCGAAGCGCTCCAGCACGCCGTCCAGGTCGCCGACTATGTCGTAGCCGCCGTCCCACACGTGGCACGTGTCGAGGCAGACGCCAATGCGATCGCCGCCGTTGGTGGAGTCGATGATCGCGCGCAGCTCTTCGAAGCTGCGCCCCACTTCGCTGCCCTTGCCGGACATCGTCTCGAGGAGGACTGTCGTCTGCCATCCAGGCGCAAGGATGCGTCCGAGCATGCCGGCGATAAGCGCGACTCCGGCCTCTGCGCCCTGGCCAACGTGGCTGCCGGGATGGAAGTTGTAGAGCGCACCGGGCGTCAGCTCCAGCCGCTTGAGATCGTCGCGCATCGTAGATTCGGCGAACTCACGGACGCGCTCTTCCGCACCCGCGGCGTTCAGCGTGTACGGCGCGTGCGCGAGGATGGGGCCTATCCCCTTCTCGGCAGCGTAGTCGCGGAAAGCTGCAACGTCTGCGGGGTCGATCGGCTTTGCCGCGCCGCCGCGCGGGTTGCGCGTGAAGAACTGGAACACGTTGGCGCCGATGGACACGGCCGTCTGGCCCATGGCCATGTAGCCGCCGGCGCTGCTGAGGTGACATCCTATCTTGAAGCCCATGCTTTTCTCCTTGTCCTTTAGCTATCCTACGACAAGCTCCTCGCGCGGGTAGCGGATCGTGGGACGCGACTCGTTTCCGCCGATGAGCAGCACAACGGCGAGCGCGCCAAGGCGCCCGCTGAACATACAGAGCATAAGGACCACGCGGCCTGCGGTCGACAGCGATGCGGTCGTGGTGTCCAGGCTAAGGCCTGTCGTGGAGACGGCGGATACGGTCTCGAACAGCAGGCTCTCGAAAGTCAGGGAATCGTTTGACCCCTCAGTCACCAGCAGAAGCGTCATCCCCATGGTCACGAGCGCTCCGAACACCGTCACGATCAGTATGGACTCGCGCACGATCGCCTCCGGCACCGTACGCATGAACAGAACCGTCTCGGTGCGGCCACGATAGATGGCGAAGAGCGTTATGGCAAACACCATGAACGTCGTGACCTTGATACCGCCGCCGGCGCCGCCAGGCGCCGCCCCGATGAACATCAGGACCTCGGAAAGGAATCGCGTTGCCGCATGCATCTCGTGCACAGGCACCACCGTGAAGCCGCACGTGCGCGGCGTCACCGCCTGGAAGAATCCAATCGCCAGCTTCTCGGTCCATGCGAACGGCGCGAGGGTCCGGTTCCACTCGAGAAGCAGCACGACCACGAACATCATCAGGAGAAAAGCTGCCGAGACCGTAAGCACGACGCGCGTATGGAGCGATATCCGCCCGCGCTTCATGAGGTTGCGGCGCCAGAACTGGAACGTGCAAAGGTTGTATATGACGAGAAAGCCGAAACCGCCGGCGATCACGAGAAGGCTCATCGTGACAAGCACGAGGGGTTGCGCCCTGAAGACGGCAAGGCTACCGGGATCCAGCGAGAAGCCTGCATTGCAGAAGGCCATCACCGAGTAGAAGTACGCGCGGAACCACAGCATCCCGTCAGAGTACGTCGCCGCGTCGGGACCTGCCTCGAAGAGCGCGTGCAGGGCCAACGTGCCCAGCATCTCGAGAACCAGCATCGAGAGGACGACCCATACGATGAGGCCGCGCAAGCCACGCACCCCAGATGTGCCATACGCATCCGCCAGGGAGAACTCGCTTGAGAGCGACAGCCTGCGTCCCATCAGAACGAGGAAAAAGGTGCCTAGCGTCATCAATCCCACGCACCCCAGTTGCACCAGCGCAAGCATGACGCACTGCCCGAAGAAGGAAAGTTGAGTTCCGATGTCTATGACGGTCAGCCCCGTGATGCACACTGCCGAACAGGCGGTGAATATGGCGTCCATAGGCCGCATCCAGGTATTTGACGGGGAGGACACCGGAAGCATTAGGAGGAAGGCTCCCAGCAGGATCGCCCCAACGAAGCCGATGACGACCAGGTGGCGCGGCCTCATGACTTGTCCCCGAAAGAACACTTCTCCTTGAACCAGACCCCCCAGATGCTGAGCTCGTAGAGAAGGACTAGCGGCACGGCCATGAGTATCTGGCTCATCGGATCGGGCGGCGTTAGCACCATTCCGAGGAAAAACGCAAGAACGATGGCGAACCTCCGCCAGCGACGCAGGGAATCGGACGATATGACGCCAAGCCATCCCAGGACGAACAGAAGCAACGGCACCTGGAACACGAGCCCAAAGGCCAGCACTAGCTTGAGGATCAGCGGCACGTAGTTCTCCACCTGCACTTCAGTCACGCTCAGACCCACCCACCTGTTCACGATGTCGAAGAAACTGACGACGTTAGGAGCCAGTTGCCCATACGCGAATACCACCCCGATGCCAAAGAACACTGCTCCGGCTATGAGGAAGAAAAGGATGGCGGCCTTCTCCCGCTTCGTAAGCGCCGGAAACACGAAACGCAGCACGAAGTACATGACGAACGGGAAGCTCACGCCTGTACCGCCCCACATCGCGATGGACATTATCTGGCTGAATCCGCCTGTCAGGTTTAGGCTTACGATCTTGATCTTGCCCGCCGCCTCCAACGCCGCCGCAGGCGCCTTGAGCCAGCCAAGGACGGTAGGCGAGAACACGCCCACCACGAGACAGCAGATCGCCCATGCCATCACGGCATGGATCAGGCACTCGCGCAAAGCGACGATGTGCTCGAAAAACGGGCGCGGCGGATCGTTATACTCGTCCGGGTTCTTCAGGAGAGGGCGCATCTTCATGCGGACTTCCCCTTCTGCGCAGAATTGTCGGCAGTTGTGACGGTGATCTTGATGGCACGAAGCTCCTCATCGGTGGGAGGAGCCTTCTTCGGCGGCGTCTCGGGCGTCTCCACCTTCAAGCCTCCGTCAGTCGCGTCCGCCACCTCGTTTCCGTCCGCTCCGTCCTGGTACTGCGTGTCGTCGTAGTATTCTTCGTAGCCAGGATACGGGTTGTCGTCTCCGTAGAGGTCCTCGCCGTTCTCGGACGCCGCAACGTCGCCATCCGGCGACGACTTCTCCCCTGCAGTTTCTGACGACGTGTCCGACGTGACATCGCTCACGGTCTTCGTAACCTCCTGGTCCATCGACATCACCTGCCTCTTGAACTCGTCGGCCGCGCGCCTGAGGGTGGACATGATCTGCCCCATCTTGCGCGCTGCGGCCGGAAGGTTCTTCGGGCCGACAATGATAAGCACGACACCGAGCAGGACTAGCCACTCGGTGCCGCCGACGGATTCGAAGATGAACGCAAACGTCATGAGCCAACCACGTTCAACCGAACCGGAATCCCCTTACTTGTGCTGGAACACTGCGAACTCGCCACGGCGGTTCTTCGACCACGCGGCTTCGCCGTGTCCGGTCACTGCAGGCTTCTCCTCGCCGTAGCTCTTCGACTGGATGCGCTGAGCGTCAATGCCGAGAGTGACAAGGTAGTCGCGAATCGCGATGGCACGGAGGTCGCCAAGAGAGAGGTTGTATTCGTTCGAACCGCGCTCGTCGCAGTTGCCCTCGATGATCACAACGCGGTCGGTCTTAGTCTGAAGGTGCTGCGCCACGGCTTCGATCTTGGACAGCTCGGCCGGCGCCAACTGCGACGCGTCGAAGCCGAAATATACCGGCGCGAAGTCTACGTCAGTGCAACGCGCGTAGTTCGGATCCTGGTCGAACGGCAGACCCGTCGCAGCGGAAAGATCCATCTCTTCCGCGTTTGCGTTCTCGTCAGTCGACACATCCTTTGCGTTGGCGTTCATCTGGTCGTCCGCCCCGTCGGTGATGACTTCCTGCGTACCACCGCCAGTCACGTCCTCGTCGTTAGCATTGTCATACTTGCATCCGGTAACCGCAAGCGCCAAGGCACCGCAGCACAGAATAGCCATCGTCGTAGAGCACTTCATTTTTCTTCTCCTTATGGTTTGAAATCTGCTTTGGTTTTGGAAACGGGGAAATGATAGCAGAAAATGGGGGGGGATGGCAAGCCCAAACAGATGTTTTTTCACACTGCCCCGAATATCGCCTCTGGCTCGGGCATCCGGCCAGGGCCGGAAGTCCCGCAGGCGAGCTCGCCGTTACCTATCTCCACAAACCGCACGCCACGCTTTTTGAGCGTCTCAATGTTCCCCTGCGTGGCCGCGTTCTCCCACATCCCAGTGTTCATGGCCGGGGCGACGACTATCGGGGCCTTCGTGGCGAGCGCCACGCTGCTAAGCAGGTCGTCAGCTATCCCGATCGCCATCTTCGCTATGATGTTCGCGGTCGCGGGCGCCACCACCAGCACGTCCGCCGCCTCAGCGAGCGAGATGTGCCCCGGCTTCCACTCTAGCGGATCCGCGAACATCGCGTTCTCCACGGGATTGCGGCTCAGCGTGCGGAACGTGAGCGGGGTGACGAACTCCTTCGCGTGGTCCGTCATCACCACGTGCACGTCGTCGCCGTTCTTCACGAAAAGCCGCACCAGCTCGCACGCCTTGTAGGCGGCGATCGACCCTGTAACGCCCAAAACTATAGTCCTTGCCATGGCGACAACAGTATACCATACATGGCCCCTGCGGAAAATGGTATAATGTCCGCATGCAAACGACCGCAGAAGAGATCGCCGCGCTCAGGCGCGAGCGCAACGCCGTCATCCTCGCGCACAACTACGAGCGCCCAGAGGTGCAGGACATCGCCGACTTCACGGGCGACTCGCTCGAGCTCGCCCGCAAGGCCGCCGCCGTGGAGGCTGACGTCATCGTCTTCTGCGGCGTGTACTTCATGGCCGAGACGGCCGCCATCCTCAACCCTTCCAAGAAGGTCCTCATCCCCGACGAGACCGCTGGCTGCCCGATGGCGGACATGATCACCGGCGCGCAGCTCCGCGAGCTCAAGGCGCAACACCCCGGCGCCGCCGCGGTCTGCTACGTGAACTCCACCGCCGAGGTGAAGGCCGAATGCGACATCTGCGTGACCTCCGGCAACGCCGAGCGCGTGATGGCCACGTTCCCGAAGGACCGCGAGATCATCTTCGTGCCCGACAGGCACCTCGGCTCGCACATCGCCGATAAGCTCGGCGTCTCGTACACCCTCTGGCCCGGCTACTGCCCCACCCACGCGCGCCTCACGGCGAAGCAGGTCGCAGCCGCGCGCGCCGCCCATCCGGGCGCGCCTGTCCTCGTGCACCCGGAATGCCCAAAGGAGGTGCGCGACGCCGCCGACGAGCGACTCTCCACCGGCGGCATGTGCGCGTTCGCGCGCACCTCGCCCGCACAGGAGTTCATCGTCGGCACGGAGATCGGCATTCTCCACCGCCTGCGCCAGGAGAATCCAGGCAAGAAGTTCTGGCCCGCCGCCGAACTGGTCTGCCCTAACATGAAGAAGACCACGCTCGAGAAGGTACGCGACTGCCTGAGAGACCTTTCGCCCGTAGTTACGGTGCCGGAGGAGATCGCGGTCCGCGCCAAGCGCGCGATCGACGCGATGCTCTCAGTGAGATAGGCTGTCTATCACGTCGCGGCAGTTGAGTATCTTCTCGATGATGTCCTGCGGCAGGTAGTAGTAGTGGTTCGAGCATTCGTACCCGATGCGGCTGTCCGCCCGCAGGAGCGCAAGGTGCGCCTTCGCCGTGGCCAGCTCCCGCCGCGCGCAGGAGATCATCTCCGCCTTGTCGCCCTTCTCGCGCGCCTGCACGAAGCGCGCCTGGTCCACCACGGACCTGAAGTGGTTCTCGATCGCGCGGAACACGCCCAGCTCGCGGGCCGCCGCCGCGCGCTTCTCGCCGCTGAGCGACTCGGCTAGCCGCGCGAACTTCTCGTTGCCCGCGATGAACCCGTCGCGCACCTTCGCCATCTGTCCGATCCACGCGTCCTCGGGATAGATCGAACGCCATCCCTTAAGGTCGTCGTACGGATAGCCCACCATCGACGCCGACCAGCCCGTCCGCTTCAGGTAGAGCGGGTTCGCCGGCCCGATCGTGTGGTTGCCCGCGTAGACGGAGGAGATGTAGAACGGATATTCGCGGAAGCCGTCCGAATATGCCTTCCACGCCGCCCGCGCGGACGCGACGCCGCCCTTCCCGTACAGCCGTTCCGCCAGGCGGTCCAACACGGGATCGGTTCCCTCTCCCCGACGGTAGTCCGCGAAGATTTCCAGATTCGGCGTCGGCGCGCTGCCGAGCGACCACGAGAGCATCACGCCGTCCACGCCCGACTCCGACAGGTTGCGCACGTGCTCCGCCACCAGGTCCATCACCGGCACGTACGGCACAGCGCTCATCTCCCACGTGAGGGCGGCCTGCACCTTCGCCGCAGTCTTGAGCCCGCGCCCCTTCGCAGCCGCCCACAGCTCCTTCGCCGCATCGCTCGGGCCGGGCGCGGAAAGCGAGTACTCGTTGATCGTCGACTTCACCCCGCCGCGGTCCGTCGGCACGCCGCGCTCGCTCACCGTCATCACGCGGCATCCGGCCGGCAGGTGCGCAACGATGTTCGTCCGGTCCTGCATCGGCCACCCCCAATCCCAGCACACCACTTCCGCGTCGGGGTTCCCGGCCTTCACGCCTTCGCTGATGGTGCGGTTGACCTCCGCCACGATGTCCGCCACCGTGCGGTCCTTGCAGCGCGGACACGTGTCCTTCCCCCAGCGCGACGCGCAGTTGGTGAGGTTCTCGCTCATCGTGATCGTGAACACGCCGCCTAGGCCCGGCACCTGCGCGAACACGGACTTCAGCGCGTCCCGCATCCAGCGCCGCGTCTCGGGGCACGACGTGCAGCGCGCGTAGCCGAGGCCGTCATGCGTGCGCTTCGCCCCGCGCGCCTCCATCCGCCCGGGCTTCTCGAAGAAAGAGTCGTTCTGCGCGCGCGGCTCGTTCATGTAGAGGTACACCTTCACCCCGTACTTCGCCGCCCGCGCGACAAGCTTCTTCAGGTTCGCGATGCGCCTCTCGCTCCCCTCGCCGAACTCGGGATACTTCGGGTCGCGCGCAAGCGTGGAGAGCACGGTGTGCAGCCACACGGCGTTAACGCCGTTCGCCGCGAGCCGCGCCAGCAGACCCTCGGGATACGAGCCGATCTCATCGTCCCCCAGAGGATCTCCGTAGTCCGCGAAGTACGAGAAGATCAACCTCAGGTCAAAGGGGTTGTCGCCGCCAAGATGGCGGCTTTCCATATGGGGAGCCGCCGTCTCGGCGGCGGTACTAACTGGGGGAGCCCCCGTCTCGGCGGCGGGCATGCCAGAAAGCTCCTTCACGAAGCCGAAGCGCGGCTCCTCCGGCGCCATCGGCACTACGCCTTCCTCCGCCAGCACGCGCGCGAGCGCCCTGCGGCGCTCCCTTCCGCGCTCCGCCATCCCGGCCGAATATGCTATGGGCGAGCAGAACGGCTTGGTGTTGCCGAGCTTGACGAAGAGGAAGTCGTCCTCCGTGAGCGAGAACGCCAGCTCCTTGCCGGACATGTCCAGCACGTGCTTCAGCTGGCAGTACGGCAGCAGGTGCCAGTTGCGGCGCACCACCGTGATGTAGCCCTTGCGCCGCCAGAGCGGCGAGACCGCTGGCTGCGGCACGGGAAGCCCCATGTCGCGCGCCACGGCCTCCAGGTCGGCCACTGATGCGCCGATCGCGTCCGCCAGCCGCTCGGCCGGCACCACAGGCCAGTTGCGCCACACGAACGCGCTAAGCGCGTCAGGAAACGGCGCATACGTCACGGCGGGATGCTTTCCGTCCGCCCCTGGCAGGGGAGTCTTGCACGCTGCGGACGGCATCGCCACCATCATCGCCATCGCGCATGATGTCAAGAACATCTGCATCGTTTTCATCATCGCTTTTCTCCTTATTCCGTTTACTTGCAATCTCAATCATCGGAGCGTGATCATCAAGCCCTCGCGGAACGCGCCACGCAGATAGAGCGCGGCAGCTCCGCCTTCCGTGTAGTCGTGCGAAACATCATGCCCCGCCACGCGCACCGTGTATGTCGCCGCAGGAGCCAAGGCGATGCGCACTCTCTCAACGTTGTTCGTCCGATCGCCGCCCGTCACGCCGTTGCCCCACAACACGACACCCGTCGTCTCGTTGGACACCGAAAGGTCCAGGTCGTTGACTAGCGCCAGATCCTCGTCGTCGGTCTCAGGCCCAGGATAGTCCGTCCACACGAGCTGCACGTCGAGCGGCGCGGCGTTCGTCGTCGCCACCCTGCACGTGTACGTCGAGCCTTGCACGAACGGAATTCGGTCGACAAGCCTCACGGACCTGTTCGACGGATATAGCGTCTCCCCTAGATTGATGCGTCCCCACCCCTGCGCGCCGTTTGGTGCGGGGCCGCCGCAGTTCGACCCGGCGTCCGAGCTCATGTCGCGCGCGCCGCCCAGAAGGATTGCCTTCATCAGCGCGGCCGTCGGTGGACGGAACGCGTATCCGCGGCGCTCCACAAGCCACTGCCTCACGAGCGCCGCCGCCCCGGCAACAAGCGGCGTCGCCATCGAGGTGCCGCCCATGTAGGTGTAGTTCTGATTTGCGGCATAAGACGTCCACTCGAAGTCGCTCAAGTAAGTGGCCTGCGTCGCCCTTGTTGAAATAATGTACGTTCCTGGCGCACAGATGTCGGGCTTGATGCGCCCGTCGAACATCGGCCCGCGCGATGACTGAGAGAAGATCTGCGAGGAGTTGTCCGAATGGCCTCCATGCGACGGACGGTAGCTCTCCGTCGCCCCTACGGCCAACACGTTCTTGGCAGCACCCTCGGACGTTATCATATTCAGGCCTCTGTTTCCGGCGGCAAACGCAACCAGCACCTCCGGATGTTCCCACAGCCATTCGTCAATCTCCTGACTCTCGGCGGTGTAGGCGTGTGTTTCCGCTCCTAGGCTCGCCGAATGGATGTAGGCGGGCTGCGACGCATCGCCTGTTTCGAACAACGCACCATAGTCGAGCGGACCAATTTCCCTATTGTTCTTGACGACGGACCACACCCACAGGTCGGCTTCGTAGGCGATGCCCTTGAACAGTCCGGACGAGAGCGCACCGTTTCCCGCCAGCGAACCAGCCGTGTGCGTGCCGTGGCCTAAGTTATCTTTCGCCAAGCAACCGTATAATGGCCGGATCGCACGCACTCGTCCTTGGAAATCCGCCATGACCGTCGCCGGATCGCCCGTATCGAGCCCGCTGTCCGCCGTAGTGATGAGCTGCCCCCTTCCGGTCAGTCCATGCGTGTTCCACGCCTCTGGCACGCCCATGATGCCAGCCGCCACGTTGTTCAAAAGGCGTGGACGCACGAACGGCTCCAGCCGCCGCACGTCGTCGCGCGCCATGAGCTTCGACACGACCGCCGGCGACATCCTTGCCCGTAGCAGGCGCATGCGCCCATTCGCGCTTGGGACGATTGTCCCTCCCTGTTCCCTCACGAACGCCTCGAGTGCCGGCAGGTCTTCCTGCGACATGGGAGCGACGGTCACTTCGACCGTCTCTGGGTTTGTCGCCAGAAGCTCCGCCAGCCGCCTGGACATTTTCTTCGGAAGCCGTTCAGTGCTTGGAGACGCGGACGAAGCGGACGCGCAGGAGCGCGTCCCTCCCGCTGTGGCCAATGTTTTGTCCATGATTGACATTGCGGGAGGGTCGCGCTCCTGCGCGACCGGGCTCTGCTCGCTCACCGGCCGCTCATCCCTGCCGCGCAAAAGCCACACCACCGCCACCGCGCACGCCAGCACAGCCACGCACGCCACGATGCGCCACCAATGGATCTTGTATGGCGACCTGCGGTCCATCCTGCCTCACTTCCGCCAGCTTACTGTTCCCCCGCCCGCAATGCTGCCGCTGAAGGTCGCCTGCGGCGCGAATTCCACCGTCGCGTCATCGAGCACGATCAACCCCTCCCCCGCACACCGTTCCAGCGTCTCGGTCGCGCCCGACAGCTCGAGGCGCCCATTCGCCCCGATCGTCACGGGATAGTTCACCGGCAGAACGTCGTTTAGCGCCACAGGAAAAACCTTCCCCGCTTCGGCAAAGCGATCCTTTGGCGCATCGAATCCCTGCACCGAGCCGATGCCGCTCCACGACATGTCTCCGCCGACTTCCGTGCCTGCCGACAGAGTCCAGCTGCGCGGATCGCGTCCTATGGCGTCGTTTGCCGTCACGAACGAGTAGCCGTCGAAAGTCACTTCCTCGCCCAAATCCACGACCAAGGGATTGAAGTAGCATTTCGTCTTCAGGTCGCCGTCGAGCGCCTTCTGCGGTCCTTCGCGCATGGACGGATTGCCGTTCATCGCCTTCGCGCCCTTCGGCATCGGCAGCACCTTGCCGCCGCGATAGAGGCGGAACTCGCTGAACTGCGAACCGCTCCCGCCGTACTCCGGCGGACCCTTCTTGCCGGGCCTCGTCTCGCGCACGTCGAACCGCAGGAAGCGGGCCGTCACGGCCGATGACGCTCCGGCGGCGAACTTGACCGCCCCCGCCCGTATGTCGAGCCCGTCATTCGCAAGCACCGCCCCGGTGAGATCGAGAACGCCATCGCCCTCCTTCACCAGTACGCCGCCCTCGAAGCGCCGCCCGGGTTCCGTCTTCACCGTCTTGCCGGCCGGCACGGAGATCGTCTCTGCACACGCCATGAGCGAAAGAGACGCGGCGGCGATCACGAGAGGGAGCTTGCCGCCTGAAAAGAATTGCGATATGCGTATCTGCATGGCCAATGTCACCATCCTTTCATCACGTTCTCGGCTCGGCGGATGTAGGCGTCCTGCTCCGACTTGCAGAGGTCGTTCCAGCGCACGTTCCAGCCGCACACGCGCACCTGCAGGTTTTCGTACTTCTCCGGATGCGCCTGCGCGTCGCGCAGCTCCTCCGCGCTGAACACGGTGAACTGTATCACGCTGCCGCCGTTCTTGTGGAACTGCCGCACGAGCGCCTTCATGAGCTCAAGTCCCTTCTGCCCCGCGCATACCGACGGATGAAGCATCATGTCGAGCGGATAGTCGGCGGGGAGCACCGTCACGTCCGACGCGGCAAGCGTGTTCACTAGCGCCGTCGCGCCCTCGGTGTCCGCGCCCATCGTTGGCGAGAGGTTCTTCGACATCTCCTCGCCCTTCTTGCGTCCGTCCGGCGTCGCGCCAGTCTTCTCGCCCAAGACGATGAACTGGCGCGCGCAATGCCCCGACGCCAGAAATTGGCCGCCCTTCGAGTTGGGCTTGCCGTTCAGGCAGTCCGCGAACGTCTTGATCGCCGCCGCTCCCAGCGCGTTCGCCTCTGGATCGTTGTTGCCCCACTTGCGCTTCGAGCGGAGCATCCTCAGACGCAGCGGCTCGTGCCCCTTCCAGTTCGCCGCCATGACCTTCCCGAGCTCAGCTAGCGACATCTCCTTCTTCTCGTACACGATCTCCTTCACGGCGAGCAACGCGTCCACGGCCGTGCCTGGTCCAACCGCAAGGATGCTGGAGTTGTTCCCGCGCGGACACCCGTTCGCGAAGCCGTCCTTGTGCGACTTTAGCGCATGCTCTGTGGAGATCGTCATGAGGTTCGCGGGATTGACTTCCGGCAGCACCTTCTCGAACTCGAACGCTATCTCGCGGCAGCGCGTGGTGGTGGCCGCGAGCCGCCTCAGGTATTCGTCCTTGAAGGCGGGGAAGGTTTGCGCCCAGCCGCCAAGATGGCGACTCTCCACATGGGGAGCCGCCGTCCCGGCGGCTTCCGCCAGCATCTTCTCGATTGGCTTCAGGAAATTGACGTGCCCTACGCCCGTGCCGTTCACGCTGTCCCTGAGGCCGAACTCGTAGCAGCCGCGCACGACCATCGTGCGGCAGTCCTCGTCGGACGCGTGCGACCACTTCTTGAGCGCGCGCGCAGTCGGCTCCTCGCCGATGAAGGAGAGCGAGCGGTGGCGGCGCGCCATGTCGAGCATCCTGTCCATCGCCCAGTCCGGAGTGTTGGGCGCGATCTTCACGAGGAACTTCGGCGTCGTGAGGTCGCACTCGTCCATCACGTCGAGGATGATCTTCGAGACATGGTTGAACTCGCTCGTGCCGTCCTTGCGCGTGCCGCCGAGGCCGACGGGCTGGTTCCAGTAGTTGCTGATGGAGCCCCACTGCCAGAGGAAGTGCTTGAGCTGCTCGCGGAACTCGGCCTCCGTGGTGCGTCCGGCCGCGATGTCGGCGTCGTAGTACGGCGTGAGGAACACGTCGAGCTCCGTCAGCGAGCGGCACTGGATGCCGTCGAGGTGTTCCGACCAGAAGAAGTACAGCCACACGAACATCATCATGTCGTAGGCGGTCTGCGGCGGACCGGAACGCAAGCGCTCCAGGCACGCGATCTCCTTTTCGAGGCGGCCGCAATGAATTGCGTCCCTCCCGCGCGTCCCTCCCAGATTCTTCTTCCCCTGGGCTATGAACCTGTCGATGCTGCCGAGCATCGCGTCCATCGCGATTTGCAATCCCTCGTAGAACGGGTCGCCCTTCACGGCGTACTTCTCGAGCCGCTTCTTCATTCCTGGATAGCCGAGTGCCATGATCACGCGCCAGTCGGGAACCGAGTGGTCGAAGTCCTGCCACATGTTCCACGAGCCGTCCTTGTTGCCCGCGTACCATTCCTTCGTCACCCAGGCGGGCAGCATCCGCGCGTTCACATCGCGCGCCCTGCCGCCGCGCACGATGTTGATCGGACGGTCGTTGCGGTCCCACACGGATATGGCGGGGAACCAGTCGAGCGGCGAGACGTCGATCGACATCTCCATCGCCTGCG
>CAMPAF010000033.1 GCA_946631535.1 uncultured Verrucomicrobiota bacterium | reverse complement strand
CTTCCAGGGCAAGCGCGTGAAGTACGCCGAGCGCGAGCGCGCCGACTTCCTCAAGCAAATGGAAGAGAGGAAATGACGACTGCGGCGTGCGGAATCGCCGCAAGGGAGAAGCGGCCGACGAGGTCGCCGAGCGATACAGGATCGTCGTCAGCGCTCAACCCGAAGGAGTAGGCTATCCAGCCGATTATCCTCTCGGGGGAGACACCTGCAGCACGGAAGGCTGCGATACGCGTGTCGCCGTGCCTCTTTGCGAGGCGGCGTCCGTCTGGGCCTACGACGAGCGGCACATGGCAGTATGAGGGCGGTTCGCGGCCGAGGGCGCGGGCGATCAGTATCTGCGGCGGCGTGGCGGGGAGGAGATCGTCGCCGCGCACCACCTCGGTGACTCCCATGTCCAGGTCATCCGCCGTGGCGGCGAGCGTGTAGCCTGCGCCATCCGGGTCGCGCGCTAGCGGAAAGTCGCCGAGCGTTGCGGAAACGTCCTGCGTCACATGTCCCGCGAAGGCGTCGTCGAAACTGACAGTCGTGTCTGGTGGCACGCGAAAGCGCCAGCATGGAGTGCGCGGCGCGCAGGCCCCAGCCGCCTCTTCCCATGAGCGGAAGCGTCCGCGGCACGTGCCCGGGTAGAAGAGCTGCTCGCCGGAATGGGGGGCGGACTGGGCGGACTCCACGTCGCGGCGCGAGCAGACGCAGGGGTAGGCGTCCAGCTTTGCGAGCACGGTGCGGTAGAAGGGGCGGCGCTCCGACTGGACGAATTCCTCGTCCCAGTCGAATCCTAGCCAGCGGAGGTCGTCGATCGCCTGTGCGGCGGCGCCTGGCTTGTCGCGCGGGTGGTCGAGGTCCTCCATGCGCATGATTATCTTGCCGCCGAACGAGCGGGCGCGGAGCCATGCGATGGCGAAGGTGCGCGCGTTGCCAAGGTGGAGCGCGCCCGTGGGACTGGGCGCGAGTCTGCCCACGTAGCCGCTCATTGGCGCTTCCAGAAGTCGAGCCAGGCGGCGATGAACTGCTTGCGAAGCTCTTCGTTGAACACCATGCGGTCGGCATCTGCCGTTGAGCGCGTGTCGATAAGCGCCTTCACGTAGTCGCGCCTGGTGTTGGCGAATGGCTGGAACCTGACGTCTGGCGCGCCAACCTCTAGGAAATAGGCGAGCGACCATGCGAGATGGTAGCGCGCGGCTATCTCGTCCTGGGTGCCGTCGTAGAACTCGGCGTAGTCGAGCGAAAGGAAAGACGGAAGTATGGCCGCAAGCTCGGCGGCGTACGATTGGACGTAGGCAACAGCTTCGGCGTGACGTTCAAACACGACCTTGCCATGGCGGTCGAGGCTGGAATGCTCGAACATCTCGGCATTGCCCTCGTTGAACCATGGTGCCGACGTGACGAGAGCGGCCGCGTAGGCCAGATACTGGTGGAACGCCTCGTGCCAGACGGTCTGGAGAAGGCCCTTCGTGCCGTCCAGGGGTAGGTACAGCACCAGCTCGCGGTGGAGCGTGTCCCAGAGCGCCGCGGTCCACTTGTGCTTGACGCCAACGTAGGCGAGGTATTCCTCGCGCGTGGCGAATACGCGCACCACGGCGAGCTGGTTGGTTGCCGGAAGCGGGGTGGGGGCGCATGCCGCGTAGGCGCGGCGGAGGCACGGGAGGCTGTTTGTGAGGGATGTGACGAAAGTTGCGCGGGAGGAATCGTCGAGGTTGTCGATCACCACCACGTCCTCTGTGGCGGCGAAATGCCAGTGATCGTAGTTGGCGACGCTTCTGCGAACGGCTTCGCGCAGGAGGATCGCGTCTTGGCCGAGCGAAGTTCTTCCGCAGTCCGCATCGGGGGGCTTGGTGCGTGCGCGCGCGGCGGGGACGTACACGTGGTCGAGGAAGTCCTCGTCGAGGCGGCGGAACGCCTCGTCCAGCGCTTCGCCTTCCGCGGCCTCAAGGATGACGAGGTACCAGTCGGTGGTCTCTCGCCGTTCTGGGCTGCGCGGGCGGAATGCCGCGGCGAACACGTGGTCGTTCGTGGAAGGGTACGCGAAGAGTTCCTTCATGTTCCTGCGCTGGGATCGGCGCGGGCGTATCGGCTGGCCGAGGTCTGCGGGGGCGACAGCCACGACGGCCTCGTTGCGGTGCGCGGCGTTGTCAGGGTCGAATGGCCTCTTCGCCAGCCTGGCCAGGAAATCTGCGCGGGTGCGGACAGTGCCGGGCGCGTCCATGGGAGGGCGGGTGGTCAGCCTGGCGATGTACAGGACGTTGCCGTCCGCATCGCGCCAGCGTCCGCGCATGGTCTGCGACACCCACAGGTCGAACGTGTCGAACCTGTCCTCGAGGCAGCGTCCGCCGCGGTCGTCCGTGAGCATGAACGTTCCTGCCTTTGGGAGCTCAAGCGGCTCCTCCTGCGCGTTCGCGAGCGCGGGGACGGCGATCCCGAGGTCGGGACGCCATGCGGGCTCGGTGAACCTTACGGACGCCTCAACCGTCAGTGCCAGGACGGCGGCCAGAATGGATGCAGTCGAACGCATAGGTCATGTTGCTGCCAAGGAGGATGATCTGCCAGCTCATGTAGAGCCATGCCAGGATGATGGGAAGGAAGGCGAAGGAGCCGTACATGGCGTTCGACTTGGCTATGCCGACCTGCGCGATGGCGCAGAGCTTGAGCCAGCCGCCGAAGAGGAACGCGGTGATTATGCCTCCGTTCAGGGAGGCTCGGAATGACACCTTGCGGTGCGGCACGAAGTTGAGTATGAACGTGAACGCGGCAACCGTGAAAAGGAGCGTGAACGCGATGCCGAAGAGACGCGAGTTCAGCATGGTCACGAGGGCGTCCCCGATCCATTTCGTGTACGACGTGGCGCCGAGCGTGGCGTCGAGTATCGTCCGCACGACGTGCAGTATCGGCATTGACAGCGCTAGCGCCACCAGGAGAGGAAGCACGAGGGCAACAAAGGCGTAGAGGATGAACTTGCGCCACAACGGGCGTGGCTTAGGGACCTCCCAGACCTCGTTGAACGCGTGCTCTACCATGCCGAAGGTGGATACGACTGTCCACAGAAGTATGATGACCCCGAAGATGCCGACCTTCTTCAGGTTCACCTTAGCGATGCGGTCGAAGATGTCGTTGGATATCTTCCGCGCCTGCTTGGCGAAGTCCTCTGCGGCCTGGCGCTTCGCCTCGATCTGCTGCGGCGACTGGTTCTTCGTCATGAACTCCGGCAGCTTTTCCGGGCCTTTCTCGAAGTTGACGATCATCTGGTCGATTGTGCCGTTTATCTTGTCGCGGGCTAAGTCGCCCGCGCCGCAGGCGCGCGCAAGCAGGACGAGCAGGCATAGGACAGGCACGAGCGACATCAGGGAATAGTACGTGAGTCCGGCTGCGTGCAGCGCGCACCTGTGGCGGGAGAAGCCAGAGAGGGTGGCTTGGAAGAAGCGCGTCGCCCTGATGCAGAACCTCTTCGGCAGAGGCAACGCAGAGTCATCCACCTCCCAGACGCCGTTCTCGACGTACTCCTTTACCTGCGCGATCTTTTCCTTCGCGTGAACAATTTTTTCCTTTATAGCGCTCATTTTTGTGTCTGCCTTCTGGGTGACAAACGGAAATATTACCACATAGGGGCGTGCGGTGCAAGGGTACATCCGCAAACGATGGAAACTTAGAATTCTCCGCACCGTGATTGCATTCATTCCGAAACCATGATATACTTCCCGCCATGAGCAAGAAATCTCCCTCCACCCCATATCCCTCCGTCCGCCGCAAGAAGGCCTCCGGCACGGTCCGCAAGGCCGCCTCCCGCCGCAAACGGCGCAGCGTCCACGGCACGTTCGGCGACCTGTGCGAGATCTCAGAGGGTCTCGCTGTCGTCTGGCGGCGCAGGGGCTGCACCGAGCGCGAGATGTGGGCGTTCGCAGAGGATGACCCCTCGATCCTGTGCGACGTCGTGCCCGCGCTCCACACGCTCGGCTTCGGCGAAGAGGACGTGATACGCCATGTACCGCACGACGGAATCCTCGCGTCACTGCTGCTCGGATTCTCCCGCCTGATGACCGCGCGCGAGTCGGCGCTGACCGGACGAAGCTACGGCGGCTCCGCGATCCTGGCGCTTCCGCCGCTAGTGGCGCTCTCGTTCCTGCACCGGGCGCTCTCGCGCCGCATAGCCGCGCTCCAGAACAAGGCGGCGCGCCCCATGCACTACGAGGCGGAGAAGGCCAGGCGCAGGGCGATGGCCGAGGAGCGCAGGCGCGTGCGCCGCCGCGAGACCACGAGCCCGTGCCATGCGAGGGAGGCCCTGCTGGAGGCGTGGCGGAACGTCCGCGACTCGAAGGAGTCGCTCGTGCGCTTCGGGAGCATGATGCAGGACCTTGAGTGCTACGTGGACAACTCCCTGCGCATGGACGAATATGGGCACATCGTGGGGCGTAATGCGGGGATCAAGGGCTGGCTACGGGAGAACCTGCCGGAGCTCGCGGAACACTACTCGATGGTTATGCGATACAAGGCGGCGGCGAAGAAGCTGAGGCAGGTGGTGGGCCTCGCCGATCCGACGCCCGTGGCGGCGGTGCTGGCGGGAGAGGCGGACGAGCATGAGGAGGACGGACACAAGGGGAAGGCGGACAGAAACAAGGGGGAAGGAGACGCTTGCAACTACGGAGCGGAGAAAGTAAATCGCGACGGGGATGACGAAGCGATGAAGCCTGGCGGCGGAGAAGGGGAAAGTTGCTGCAGCGACTCGCACGGAGGAGGGCATGGCAGGGTGCATGACGGGCTAGAATACGGCAGGGAGGCGCCGCCGGTGGAAGTGGTGAGGGCGAGGGCGGTGTACCTGGAGGCGATGGAGGGCGTGCCGGACGTGGCGGCGAGGGTGATGGCGCGGATCGACGCGCTGTGCGACCCGGAGCGGCTCGACGAGGCCGCGACGCTGCGGAGCTGGAGGGAGAAGTACGAGCGCGAGATTACGGTGCGGAGAAAGGAATCGTGGTGGCGGCGGCTAACCGCGTGATGGGGAACGCAATGATCGTGAGAGCGAAAGTGGCGACCACGAGGGCGAAAGCGGTGGCCACGAGGACGCAAGCTGAAGGATGAAGCAGAGGAGGGAACGCTTGATGGCGTAAAACGCGTGAACAAAAAAGAGGTAGAAGCGGTGAAAAAACGCCCGTGACAAGGTGAAAATCTCATTTCCCCATTTTCCCACTTGCACCTAGGGTGAGATTTTGGCATAATTGACACATTAAACCTTTCAGCCGCGCAGTGGCGGTTTTGCGGGTTTCGTCAGGCCGTGTGGCTTGGCTCGCAAATGGCGCGAAAGAGGGGTTTGGCAACTACCTCCTGTGATCAGCATTGTGGAACATGGTTGGAAAGAAGTGAGGTTCGCATTGAGAAAACAAAACGAGAACCATCAATTCATTATAAAATCCATTATAGTTGCCGCTGTGTTGATGATGCGCGTATCATGCCTTGGGTGTAATTACGTCTGTGCCGATTCCATTCCTCCAAATGGATGGACAGACATTTACAAAACAGACAAGCTGGTTTTACGACGTATTGAACCTGGAACTTTTCTCATGACTGGAAATCGGACTGTCACGATATCGAAACCGTTTTACATAGGCATTTTTGAGGTGACACAAAAGCAATATGATCATATTATGGGTGGAAATCTGTCGCATTACCGAGGTGCGACAAGGCCTGTAGAATGCGTCAGTTATGATGTGCTGCGAGGTCCAATAAAGGGTGCAGGATGGCCACTGACTCGAGATGTTGATGACAATTCTGTAATTGGTGTAACTCGTCGGAGGTTGGATTGTCCAGGTTTTGACTTGCCCACCGAAGCCCAATGGGAGTATGCCGCACGGGCAGGAGCGACTGCTGCATTATACAATGGAAAGTCAAGAAACGACACCAACCTAATTGGACTTGCAAGGTTTAAGGGGGCGTTGAATGATGGTGTAGGAGGTTGGAACGAACATACGATTGTTGGATCTTATGCGCCTAACAATTGGGGAATATATGATACACTTGGGAATGTGTGGGAATGGTGTCTTGACTGGTATGAAAGCCAGAACAACTGGAACGGATCAATTGTTACTGATCCAGTCGGTGCGGATTCGAATGAAAGCGAATATCGATGTGTCAGAGGTGGGGGATGGCAGAATGGATCCTACAACTGTTCTTTGACATACAGAGGGACAAGAATCCCATATTCATCTCCTTGTGGCGAATTCGGCTTTCGATTGGCTTGTAATGCAGAAGATTTGGGATTGGCTACGGCTTCAAACTCTGTTTACTGCATAATCGACTTGCGTGGTCAGGATGATCACATAACCCAATTTCATGAAGATGATTATTCATTTGGGGTAGGATGTTCGTCCGTATTTAGTTATGGGGACGGAATGGCGCGGCTTGTTGGTGTCAAGGGATTGACCCAAAAAGATTTCAAGGAGCGGGCAACAGATGGTGCTATTGTTTTTTCTAACGAACGTATCACAGATGTTGAGAAGAGGACTACCACATCATTGGACGATTACTGGTGCGAACAATTTACAGATATAAACATGATGGTGTGGACTGGATGGGCACGATATGCTGGCTTTACAAACGAAGATGATTTTGCAGAATACTTCATAGCTCATCCTGATATTAATGCCGACAGGGGTATAATCGAATGGACGATTTCTCAAAGCCCATATCGGTATAAAGGGCAGTCTGATCGTCCGACAATGAAATGGGCGTGGGCAAATACAATTGATGGTTGCAATCAGTTCTTCCCGCGAATGACAAACTGGATGTCAAGTGCAAATTGCTTGACGTATATTCAACTTGACTGGATAACGCCTGGAACAACAAACGTTACTGGTAGCCATGCTGTTACATGTTGTGGCTATGTTGTCACGTTAGATGAGGCGTCAAGCGTTCAATGCATAACGCATCTTTTTATCATAAATTCTGATAATGACAAAAGATGGCAAACAGGGGGAAGAAATGCTCCAAATACAATAACATGTGTACCAGTCGATTGGGACAGTCAATATAATCGTCTATTCTTGCGATTCAGCCAAACGGCAATAGGCATGATTCGCTTTGGTTGTTATCAATATACCCATGAAGAGATGTATCGATGTAAAAGTTTTGAGGGCATGAGCAATGTGGGTGAAGAAACAATAGAAGTATTCGAATTGTCCGAGGCAGAAATGACCCCCAATATGACGCTCGTAGTGAAAGGAGCTAATCTGGATCCCGCAGCACTTGCGGCAAAGATAACTCCTAAGCCGTGTGAGAAAGAGCAGAGCGTATCGTTCTTCAAGGTTAAGGCCGAATTCATTTCGGGGGGTGTGTCATTGTCCGTGGTGTTGGACGAGAATGCCATTAGGTTGAACGAAACTGTTGGTGAAATTGTCGGCGCGGCGAACATGGCGGCGTTCAGTGCGGCGGCGGACGACGAAAGCGTGTTAGTGCGCCTGTCGAGTGCAAAAAGCGGTCTATACTATGGCATTGTTACTGCGAATGACCTAGCAGAACTGAACGTTGCTTCTGCGGACGTGCCGCTCATGCGGGCCGATGCCAACGGCGTAGTGATACCGGTCACCAAAACAACCTGCACCTCAGCGTTCTTCAAGGTGATCGTATGTGACCGTGTACGATAGTTCAAGATTGAACCACAACGTAGAGGTCGGACATGGAAGTGTTACATCAGGTAGTTACGGCAACGCTCGTTTTGGTGGAATAATGTGATGGGCAATTTACCAAAGTTGCGTGGCGACGGAAGGGTGTGATATACTGTCGTCGGAAATGAAGAAAAAAAAGAGAAGAAAAGACAGACGCGCCCAGGAGACGCTCGTTGGAGAGCTTCACATGGCGCGCAACGGAGCAGGGTATCTGCTCCACCCTGATACGGACGCGGCGGTGTGGATTGAGGCCAAGGACCTTTCCACGGCGCTGCCGGGCGACATCGTAACCGTGCAGCTTGGCCGAGACGGCACGGAAGGGCGGATAGCGCGCATCGAGAAGCGCGCGCCGCGCGCGATCGTCGGCACCGTGACGGCTGGCGCGCCGTTCGCGCGCGTGCAGCCGCTGAGTCCCACGTTCCGCCAGGAGTTCCTGGTGCCGGACACGCGCGGCGCCGCCGTCGGCGACCGCGTGGTCATGCGCCTCGCGCGCTGGGAGAACCCTCGCCTAGCGCCCGAGGGAATCGTCACGGACGTGATCGGCCCGGCCGACAACCCGTCGCTCGACACCCGCTCCGTGATGGAGCAGTACGACCTGCCGTCCGCCTTCCCGAAGCAGGTGCTGGCGGCGGCGGAGCGCGCGAGCTCGCGCATCGACGAGGCCGGCAAGCGGCTGGACCTGCGCCGGAAGTTCATATTCACATGCGATCCGGCGATGGCGCGCGACTTCGACGACGCGCTCTCGCTGGAGACGGACAAGAAGGGCAACCGGGTGCTTGGCGTCCACATCGCGGACGTCTCGCACTTCGTCACGCCCGGCAGCCCTCTCGACAAGGAGGCGTACCGCCGCTCGACGAGCGTGTACCTTGTGGACAAGGTCGTGCCGATGCTGCCGGAGCAGCTGTCGAACGGCGTCTGCTCGCTCGTACCAGGCGAGGACAGGCTCGCGTTCTCCGCGTTCCTCACCTTCGACGCGCAGGGGAACTGCATCGCGCGCAAGTTCGCGAAGTCCGTCATCCGCTCCAAGATGCGCTTCACCTACGAGCAGGTGATGGCGCTCATCAAGGGGGCCAAGGAGCTTAAGGGCTCTAAGGAATCCAAGGATCTTAACGACTTTAAGGACATTAAGGACCTTAAGGACGTTAAGGTCGTTAAAGATCTTAAGCGGGCGGCGGGGACCATCCTCGCGCTGAACGAGCTGGCGCAGCAGCTGCGGAAGAGGCGTTTCGCCGCAGGCGCGCTGGACATGGAGGTGCCGGAGGCCGAGATCAAGCTGGACTCTAAGGGGATGATGACTGGCGTCGAGGTGCGTCCGTACGACGAGTCGCACCAGCTGATCGAGGAGTGCATGGTGGCCGCGAACGAGGCCGTGGCGGCGGAGCTTTGGACGCGCGGCATAAAGATCCTCGCGCGCCTGCATGCGCCGCCGGACCCGGAACGGCTCGAGGAGCTGCGCGCGAACCTCGCGGGCCTCGGCATCTCATGCGGAGACCTGTCGCAGCCGCGCAACCTCTCGCGCTTCCTCGAGAAGATCAAGGATTCGCCGCTTGAGGGAGTGCTGTCCGTCATGGTGCTGCGGTCGATGAAGCGCGCCATATATTCGGCGCGCGAGATCGGGCACTACGGTCTCGCCAAGAAGCACTACGCGCACTTCACGAGTCCCATCCGCCGCTATCCCGATCTCGTCCTCCATCGCCAGCTGGCGTCGTTCCTGTCCGGCAAGGGCGGCCGCCTCGACCAGGGCTGGCTTGACCGCGCCGCGCAGCACGTGAGCGAGCGCGAGCAGTTGGCCGACGAGGCGGAGCGGATGCTCGTGGAGATCAAGAAGTACCGCTACATGGAGGACGTGCTGGCGAAGGGGGCGAAGGTCGTGTTCGACGCAGTTGTCGGCAAGTGCACGCCCTACGGCGTGTTCGTGGACCTGCCAGAGATCGCGATCGGAGGGATGGTGCACGTGTCTAAGCTCTCTCAGTCGTTCGTGCGCTGGGACGCCTTCAAGGAGGCGCTCGTCGACGGACAGAAGACGTGGCAGGTCGGCGCGAAGATGAAGGTGCGCGTGGCCGCGGTGGACTTCGACCAGCGCAAGATCGACTTCGTGCCCGCAAACGAGGGTGCGCTTGAGCAAAACGGACTGCGCAGAGGAAAGAAAAGCGAACGGCCGCCAAGAAGGAAAAACGAACGGCACCCAAGAAAGAAACGCAAGTGACTGAAAGGTAATAAGACAATGAAGATTAAAGCTATGGTTGTTTCTGCCGCGCTGCTCTCCGCCGGCACGGCGCTTGCCTTGTCCCTAGAGGACGGTTTTCGCAATCCGCCTAACTCGGCGAAGCCGCACACGTGGTACCACATGATGAACGGCAACGTCACGAAGGAGGGCATCACCTGCGACTTCGAGGCGCTCGCCAAGGCAGGCGTCGGCGGCGTGCAGATGTTCGACGCGGGCTGCAACATCCCGCCGGGCCCGCTCGACTTCAACTCCCCCGAATGGTTCGACATGTTCAAGCACGCCGCCTCTGAGGCGCGTCGGCTCGGGCTGGAGATCTGCATCCCCAACTGCTCCGGCTGGTCGTCCTCCGGCGGCCCGTGGAACATGCCGTCGAACGGCATGAAGTTCGTCACCTGGCGCGAGGTGAAGACGACCGGTCCCTCGAAGTTCCATGCGAAACTGCCGCGTGACACGAACGATCACGGTTTCTACGAGGACATCGCCGTGGTCGCGTTCCCCACGCCGCCCGCGGAGGCGCGTTCGTTTCCTGACGTGAAGACCACGATCTCCGGCTCATCGTTCCTGCTTTCTTCCGACAAGCCATTCACCGCGCCGGCCGTCATGTTCCAGATATCCTACGGGCAGCTCTGGGGCGGGGATGCCATGGTGGACGTGGAGACGTCGGCGGACGGCACGTCGTTCACGAAACTGGAGTCGTTCCGCATCCCGCTAGCGCGCTCCGGCGTAGGGAACCACGGCGAGCGCTTCCACACGTTCCCCGCTCCCGTGACTGCGCGTACGATCCGCCTGACGCTCTCAAAGAGCCCCGTCGCACTCAAGCTGCGCGCCGCGCGTCCCGAGGCGCGGGCGATGCTCTCCAACCTCTCCGCCAAGACCTTCGCCGTGCGCCAGGAGTGCACGCGCGACACTGCGACCGTCAGTGCCGACCAGACGGTCGCGAAGGGGAACGTGCGCGACATCACCGCCAACCTCGCCTCGGACGGTACGCTCGACTGGGACGTGCCCGCCGGAGAGTGGACGATCGTACGCATCGGCCACCTCTGCAACGGCCGCTGCAACCATCCGGCGTCCGACCACGGCCGCGGACTGGAGGTGGACAAGCTCTCCGCCTCCGCAATGGACTACCACTTCGACCAGTACGTGACGCGCCTCTGCAAGCATCTCGGATCGCTCGCGGGTGCCGTCGAGAGCGGCTTCAACAACATCCTCGTGGACAGCTACGAGGTCGCCTCGCAGAACTGGACGCAGGGACTCGACAAGACCTTCGAGGCGCGCATGGGCTACTCGATCCGTCCCTACCTGCCCGTCTTCGCGGGACGCATCGTGGGGAGCGTGGACGAAAGCGAGCGCTTCCTCGAGGACTTCCGCCGCGTGGTGGCCGACCTCTTCGCGGAGAACTACGCCGGACGCCTGGCGGAACTCTGCCACAAGCACGGCCTGCTCCTCTCCATCGAGCCCTACGGCAACGCGCCGTGCGACAACCTCCAGTACGGACAGGACGTCGACGTGCCGATGGGCGAGTTCTGGTCCTCCGCCATGTCGGGCGACCACGGCATGGGGGCGGGCAACGGACGTTTCGCATCCTACCTTGCGCATGTGTGGGGCCGCCGTTACGCCGCCACCGAGTCCTTTACCGCAAGCCCGGAGCGGGGCGGCCGCTGGCTCACCACGCCGTTCACCATCAAGGCGCAGGGCGACGGTGCCTACTGCGAGGGCGTGAACCGCATCATCTACCACCGCTTCACGCATCAGCCCTGGCCGGGGAACAAGTACCTCCCCGGCATGACCATGGGCCGCTGGGGCATGCACCTCGACCGCACGCAGACGTGGTGGGAGTTCTCCGGCCCGTGGTTCCGCTACCAGGCGCGTTGCCAGTGGATGCTGCAGGAAGGTACGTTCGTGGCCGATGCGCTCTACTTCTGCGGCGAGCAGGCACCGAACCAAGGAGGCAACACCGACGGTTCCGCCGGCATACGCGGGAGCGAGATGGCGCTGCCCGCCGGCTACAATTGGGACATCTGCGCAACGAAGCCGCTGAAGATGCTGAAGGTGGTGGACGGTTGCGTCGTGGTGCCCGGCGGCGTGTCGTACCGCCTCCTCATCCTGCCGCCGCGCGACACGATGTCAGAGGACGTCCTCCGCACGGTGAACGCCCTCGTCGACGCCGGCGCGAAGGTCTGCGGAATGGTGAAGCCCGTGCGCGCGCCCGGCCTGCGCGGGTATCCGACGGCCGACGGACGCGTCCGCGCCCTCGCCGAAAAGGTGTGGGCGAAGGGCGTGTTCATGTGCCGTCCGGCAGAGGCGCTTGAAAAGCTGGGCGTGAAACCCGATTTCGCTTCGAAAGAGAATAATCCTGCTCCGCAGTGGATCCACCGCCGCAACGATGGCGCGGACTGGTATTTCGTGGCGCTCAACAACGTGGAGACGCGGACGTTCGAGGTCTCGTTCCGCCAGACCGGGCGTGTGCCGGAGGTCTGGGACGCCGAGACGGGCACGACGCGTCCCGCCGACGTATGGCGCGAGGCGGACGGACGCACCTGCGTGACGCTCACGTTCCCGCCGAGCGGCAGCGCGTTCGTGGTGTTCCGCTCGGTCGCGCAGCAGCGCGACCCTCCCCGGCATGTCGTGGATGTGGCGGTGAAGGCCACGCCGCGTCCAGATCCGGTGGAGCCCGAGGCGAAGCACGAGCTGAAGATCGTGAAGGCGCTCTACGGCGTCTTCGTCACGCCGGGGCGTCCGGACTGCTCGGAAGTTTCCTCCTACCTGAAGCCGGGCGTGCGCGTAGCCGTGAAGAACGACGCGCTTGGCGGCGACCCCGCCTCGATGCAGCACAAGGCGCTGGAGGTCGTCTACGTGCTGGATGGACACGAGAAATGCGACGTCGTGAAGGAGCACGCGTCCTACACGTTGCCTGTCGGAGCAAAGCTGAAGAGCGCGTGGTACGGCGTGATCGATCCCAAGTGGAAGCCGGCCGAGGACGTGGTGGTCGACATCACGAAGAAGATCGCCGCGAAAGTGAAGGACGGCAAGGTGTCCGTGAAGATCGACAACAGGATCGCCGGCGGCGACCCGATGTACCTCACGAAGAAGGTCGGGCGCATCACCTACACCTACGACGGCGTGGAGAAGACCGTGACGGTCGACGAGAACGCGCTGTTCAACGTTCCGTCCTCTGCCGCGGCCATTGACGCGCCGCCCGTCTGGGAGTGGCGCGACGGGCAGATACTCGCGTGGCAGCCGCTCGTCGCGGAGGTGACGTCGGCGAAGGGCTCCGTGACGCGCGTCGCCGCCGAGCCGCCTGCGGCAATCCTCGTTGACGGCGCCTGGAACGTGTCGTTCCCGGAAGGGTGGGACGCACCGACATCCGTCACGTTCCCGCGCCTCGTCTCGTGGCCGGAGCGTCCCGAGGACGGCATCAAGTACTTCTCCGGCACTGCCACATACACGAAGCGCGTGTCCGCGCCGTCGCTGCAGCCGGGCGCACGCCTGATGCTCGACCTCGGCAACGTCAAGAACTTCGCCGAGGTGACGGTGAACGGCAAGACGTATCCCGTGCTCTGGAAGCCGCCGTTCCGCGTGGACATCACGGACGCCCTGGGAGGGTCGCGCTCCTGCGCGACCGGAACCCTCGACCTTTCCATACGCGTGACGAACCTCTGGCCGAATCGGCTCATCGGCGACGACCGTCTCTTCCCGGATGACTGCGAGTGGAAGGGTGTGGTGCGCAGGGGCGTGAAGGAGATAGGCATCAAGGAGCTGCCGCAGTGGGTGAAGGACGGTAAGCGCTCTCCGACCGGACGCCACACGTTCACCACGTGGAAGCACTGGGACAAGAAAGACGAGCTGCTGCCGTCCGGCCTGATCGGTCCGGTGCTGCTGCGCACCGCGGTCTTCGCGAAGTGATCAGTCGAAGCCGTTCGATTACAGGGAGTTGCGCCATGAGGATGCTGTTTGCTTGTGCCGTATCGCTGGCAGTTGCCGGCAACGCATGTGGCGGCGGATGCCCCGCGTCCATCGACTGGGACGCCGCTCCCGAGGTCGCGCGCGGCATGAAGTACGTCCACCTCTCTTTCGACGAGCCGCGCCTGATGGAGAACTTCCTCGTGCGGATCGACCTCCATGCGCCGGGTCTCCGCGTGGCCAGCTCTGGCCGCGCGCCCAACTGGGGCGAGGTGATGGACGACTACACGAACAGCGTCATGCTCGTCGACGTGCGCCGCCAGCGCACGCGCGACTTCCTCGAGGAGCGGCGCTCGCACGGCACCAACTTGGTGTTGGCAGTAAACACGTCTCCATGGGGACCGTGGCGGCCGCCGTATACGCATAAGCACGGACGTTTCCACCACCTTGCCGTCTCGGAGGGGCAGGTCGTCTCCCACAACGTGACGCGCTGGGACATGCTCGTGATCTTCACGAACAACGTCGCTGTGATCACCAACGCGCTCGACGACGCGCTCATCCCGTCGGTTGCCGCCGCCCATCCCGGGCACGGCAAGGGCGTGATCCTGCGCGGCGGAGTGTCGCTCGTGCCTCCGCGCAAGCCGAAGTCGCGCCCTGGCCTCGCGCCGCGCACGGCGATCGGGCTCTCTGCGGACGGGCGCTGGCTATACGCGCTCGTTGTGGACGGGCGGCAGCCGGGCTACTCGATGGGCGCAGAAATGTCGGACCTTGTGAAGCTCATGCTGGCCGCAGGCGCCTCCGACGCCATCAACATGGACGGCGGCGGCTCGTCCACGCTCGCCTGGTGGGATGCAGGGAAGAAGACGACCGTGATCCCCAACCGGCACGGCCTGAGCTTCCACGGCTATCGTCCGGTGGCGCTGAACCTCGGCTTCTACTTCGCCGAATGACGCGCAGCCGCGTCTGCGCGTCCGTGCGATTCATTTTGCGGATTCGTGCATTTTGCCGATCGGGCGCCTGTGCTATACTTGCGGTGCAGGAAGGACATCCATGATCAGCGCAAGTCACATCAAGGAGATCGCAAAGAAGGCCGGGGCCGACATGTGCGGCATCGCGCCGATAGAGCGCATGAAGAACGCGCCGCCGGAGATGAACCCCGGCCTGTTGTGGCCGAACGTGAAGTCGATCGTCGGCTTCGTGTTCCGCATCCCGCGCGGCGTGCAGCGCGGCATCGAGGAGGGGACGCAGTTCTACCAGTATCCGTCGATGGCCTACGGCGGCATCAACGAGATCCTCGCGCCAGCGGTCCTATACCACGTGGGCAAGGCGATCGAGGACGAGGGCTACGAGGCGTTCGTGTACCGCAACACGGGCGCGCGCGGATGCGTCAGCGACATGGACGGCTCCGTGGGCGCCACGCTCTCTCCCGAGGAGCAGATAGAGGTGAACGAGAACGCGAAGAACTCGACGGCGCACCACCGCTCCGTCGAGTTCACGCGCGCAACGCGGCCCGGAGAGAACGTGCCCCCCGACCTCCAGTTCCAGTTCCGCATCTGCGCGGTGGCGTGCGGCCTCGGGGAGA
>CAMPAF010000032.1 GCA_946631535.1 uncultured Verrucomicrobiota bacterium | reverse complement strand
TTCTGGTTGTTTCCAATCTCAAAACGCATGGGTGAAAAACGCAGATGCGCCCGCCGCAATACCCCCTGTACTTTTCGCGTCCCTCAGGGAAAAACTGTGCTATACTGTGCGGCATGAAAAAGCAGCTCATCCTGTCGTTCGCCCTTGCCCTCGGCCTCGCCGCCTTCGGCCTCACCTTCAACATCGAAAAGGACATCCGCTACTCGGACGCAGCGGCACGCTGCGTGCTGGACGTCAAGTGGCCCGTCGGCGTCACCAACTTCGCCACCGTCGTCAACTTCCACGGCGGCGGACTCGTCAAGGGCAGCAAGCACTTCGCGCGCTGGCCCGAGGAGGCCGCAGGCAAGGATCCCGTCGCGTTCGTCGGGGCCAATTACCGCCTCCTCAAGAACGATAAGACCGGCGAGACCGCCACGCCCGAGCAGTGCATCTCCGACGCGGCGGCGGCCGTCGCATGGACGCTCGACAACATCGCCAGCTACGGCGGCGACCCGAAGAAGGTGTTCGTGACCGGCATCTCCGGCGGCGGCTACCTCACCGCCATGGTCGGCCTCGACCCGAAGTGGCTCGCCAAGTACGGACACGCCCCCGCCGACCTCGCCGGCATCGCCCCGATGACCGGGCAGATGACCAAGCACTTCAACGTGCGGAAGGTCGGATTCAACGACGCTGACCCGCAGTTCCAGCCGAAGATCGACGAATGGGCGCCCCTCGCCTACGCCGGCGGCACCAACCTGCCGCCCGCCTGCTTCCTCACGGGCGGACGCGACGTGGAGTGGAAGTGCCGCGTGGAGGAGAACGAGCTGCTCGCCGCCTCGCTCCGCAGCTGCGGCTACCCGAAGACGGAGTTCCACGAGACCGAGGGCAACCACGGCGGCGGCGTGCGCCCGTCCGCCTACTTCCTCCGCGACTTCGTTATGAAGACGTGCGACGCAGGAGCCGTCGGCCGCTTTGCGGACGGCGAGCGCGTGCTCTTCTGTGGCGACTCGATCACCCACGGCGGCAAGTTCATCTACTACCTCCAGCTCTTCCAGGACCTGCGCCACCCCGGCTCGAACGTGCGCCTCATCAACGGCGGACGCAGCGGCGACACGGCGCGTGGCGGCCTGAACCGCTTCGACCGCGACATCCTGCCCTTCAAGGCGGACCGCGCATTCCTCATGTTCGGCATGAACGACATCAACCGCAACAGCTGGAAAAGCGCCGAACCGTCCGAGAGAGAGGCCGCCGCGCGCCAGAACGCCGTCGACGGCTACCGCGCGAACATGGCGAAGCTCACGGAGAGGTTCCTCGCCGCCGGCATCAAGACCGTCCTGATGACGCCCTCGCCCTACGACCAGTACGGCGTGTTCGAGAAGGCGAACCTCCCCTTCTGCAACGACCCCGGCCTCGCCTCCTGCGCGACGGCCGTGCGCGACCTCGCGGCCGCCCACAACCTCGGCCTCGTGGAGCTCCACGCGCCGCTCACGCAGCTCTTCAAGGACCACGCGACGGACTACCACTTCTGCGCGGACCGCGTCCATCCCGGTAGCGAGGGGCATCTCATCATGGCCGCGCTCATCCTCGACGCGATGCACGTCTCGCCGCTCGTCGCGCGCGTGCAGATCGACGCCGCCAAGGGGACCGCCGACCGAGTGGGCTACGGCAAGACGATGAACGTGGCCGTCACCGCGCTCCGCGCGACCCCGAGCGAGGTCGCCTTCACCTACGCGCCGAAGGCGCTCCCCTTCCCGAGGCTGCCCGAATACGAGAAGGCCGCCGCGCTCTACCCGCTCACCGAGCGCCTGAACCAGGAGGTCCTCGCCGTCACGGGTCTCGCGGCCGGCAGCTACGACCTCGCCTTCGACGGCGTGAAGGTCGGCACCTTCTCGGCGGAGCAATTCGCCGCCGGCGTGAACGTGGCCCTTCTCGACACGCCCAACCAGAAGCGCGCGCAGTCGCTGGACGCCCCGTTGCGCCGCCTGCAGGAAAACCAGGCGCGCCTGCGCCAGGTGATCCTCGTGCAGATCATGCTCCAGGACTGCAACGTGGATGCGAACGACCGCGCGGCAGCTGACGCATGGCTCGCGAAGTGGCTGGAGAAGCAGAAGAAGAACGAGTGGTACAACGGCGTCAAGAGATGGGTGGAGGGTTACCAGGCCAGCCGCGACGAGATCCCGGCCCTCCAGGCCGAGGCCGACGACATCTACGAGCAGATGGGCGCAATCCGCCCGGCGGTCTCCCGCGTCACGATCAGGAGCGCCGCTCCTCAGTCCCCTGCAAAAGCGCCTTGAGGTATCCGTTCGCGAACAGGCGGCCCATCGTGAAGTAGCCGGGGATGCAGTTCTCGTCCAGGAGACGGTCGCCCTCCATTTCCGGCACGTGGTCGCCGCGCACCGGCACGTCCAGGCCCAGCGAGCGGTAGGTGCGCATCAGCGCGAACTGGTCTGTCGTCCCCTGGTCGTGGAACAGTTCCGTGAAGTCGGTCTTGTCCCCTTCCACGTCGCGCACGTGGATGAAGGCGATGCGGTCGCCAAAGTGCCTTGCGGTGGCATCGAGGTCTGCGCCCATCAGCTTGAAGTTCGCCTGGCAGAATGTGACCGCGTTCGACGGCGAGGGATAGAGCGCATACGCGCGGTCGTACGCCTCCACAGAACCGAAGATGCGCGCGTATCCGCCGAGCGAAGGCAGGCACGGATCGTCGGGATGAAGCCCCATGCGGATGCCGCACTTCTCGGCCGTCGGCATCACCGACTTGATGAAGCGCTCGTAGTTGTCCCACACCTGATCCGCATTGAGAACAAGATCGCCCTCTGTGTCTCTGTGCCTCTGTGTTAAATATTCACGCCACGAGAAACACGTCGCCTTCGCGCCTCCTCGGACGAGGCGCACCCCGGTCCGCGCCCAGCCCGTTCCCGGCATGAAGTTGTAGCAGAGAAGTTTTATCCATAGCCGCCCCATTGACTCGAGCAATTCACAATAGTGATCAAGCGCCTCCGGCCGCGCAGCAGCGCGACCCTCCCCCGTTGCGCCGTACTCCTTGATCGGCGACATGTCGAACGGGTCGCCCTCGAGCCCGACGACGCGCAGCCCGGCGGACGCCAGGCCCGACACGATGGACGACAACGTCTCGAACCGCCACGGGTCCGGCAGGCCCGTCAGCGACGGATTCACCTTGACGATGACGTCCGTGATTCCCATCTGGAGGCAGAGCTTCCAGAGCGGATGCGGTTTCGGCGGCACAAACTCCACAAGCGTCATTTCGATCTCCGTAGCCGTCACACGCCGGCGGATGCGAGGAAGCCGCCGTCCACAGGCACGGTGATGCCGGTCACGAAGCCGGCCTTCTCGTCGTCGAGCAGCCATTCCACGCACCCCAGCAGCTCCTCCGCCTCGCCGAACCGCCCGGCCGGCGTATGCGCGATCACCTGCTGTCCGCGCGCCGAGAAGCCGCCGTCGGGCGTCATCAGGTACTGCTTCGAGCGCTCGTTGACGAAGAACCCGGGCGCAACGGCGTTCACGCGCACCTTCGCTGGCGCCATGTACTGCGCGAAGAACATCGTCCAGTTCGCGATCGCCGCCTTGCTCATCGCGTATGGCGCGACGCGCGTGAGCGGACGGTACGTGTTCATCGAGCCGAAGTTGAGGATAGCGCCGCCGCCCGCCCTCGCCATCTGCAGGCCGAAGATCCGGCTTGGGACGACCGTGCCGATGGTGTTGATCTCAAGCACGCTCTTGAACGCCTCCATGTCGATGTCCCAGAAGCCGCGGTCCGGGGAAGGGACGCGCTCCTGCGCGTCCGAGGTCGCGCCGGAGCGCGACCCTCCCGCCAAATCCGCCTCAGAGAACCTCAAACGCGTGGGCATCGCCTTCACGTTGTTGCCGCCCGCGCCGTTGATCAGGTACCTGCATGGCCCCCACTCGGCCAGCACGCGGTCCGCGATCTCCTGCATCGCCTTCTCGTCGGTCACGTCCCCCGGCTCGATGCGCACACTGGGAGGGACGCGCTCCTGCGCGTCCGCGGTCGCGCCGGAGCGCGACCCTCCCATTATTTCAGAGGCCACCTTCTCCAGCTTCGCGCGCGTGCGTCCTATCAGCACCACCTTCGCGCCTTTCCGCGCGAGATCCTTGGCGATCGCGCTGCAGAGCGTGCCGCCCGCGCCCGTCACCACCGCAACCTTGTCCTTGCAGAATTCACTCATTGCCTTGTCTCCTTCAACGCGATTGATTATACCAAAAATCTCAGCCGCACGACTGACGGATTGTCGAGACTTGCCTTTGGGGAAGGGATGCGGTAAAATACGCGCCACGGTTTCCCCAAAGGAGTCCCATGTTCAACAGCAAAGTATATCATCGAATCGACGCGCTTTCGGGCTCGATCGCCACGCTTCGCGCCGAAGGCGTAAAGTACAACGAGATCGCGGAGGTGCAGTCGCGCGCTGGCACCTCCCTGGCGCAGGTCATCAAGCTGGACGGCCCCAACGTCACCCTGCAGATCTTTGCCGGCGCGCGCGGCGTGGACACCGACGCGTCAGTCCGCTTCCTCGGCGAGACAATGAAGATCCCCTTCTCCGAGGCCCTTCTCGGGCGCGCGTTCACCGGCACCGGCGAGCCGCGCGACGGCGGCCCCACCATCTCCGAGAACATGATCCCGATCGGCCAGCCGTCCGTCAACCCCTCCAAGCGCATCATGCCGAACCAGATGGTGCGCACCAACATCCCGATGATCGACCTCTTCAACTCGCTCGTCAAAAGCCAGAAGCTGCCGATCTTCGCCCGCGCCGGCGAGCCCTACAACGACCTGCTCGCCCGCATCGCGCTCCAGGCCGACTCCGACGTGATCATCATCGGCGGCATGGGCCTCAAGTACGACGAGTACCTGAAGTTCCGCTCCACGCTAGACGAGTCCGGCGCCCTTTCCAAGACCGTCATGTTCGTCCACACAGCGGCAGACCCGACGGTGGAGTGCATGCTCGTGCCTGATGTTTCCCTCGCGGTCGCCGAGAAGTTCGCCCTCCAGGGCAAGGACGTGCTGGTGCTCCTCACCGACATGACGTCCTTCGCCGACGCCATGAAGGAAATCTCCATCACGATGGAGCAGATTCCCTCGAACCGCGGCTATCCTGGCGACCTCTACTCGCAGCTCGCCGCCCGCTACGAGAAGGCTGTGGACTTCGACGGCGCCGGCTCCATCACCATCCTCGCCGTCACGACAATGCCCGGAGACGACGTCACCCACCCCGTTCCTGACAACACCGGCTACATCACCGAGGGGCAGTTCTACCTCCGCAACGGACGCATCGAGCCGTTCGGCTCGCTCTCTCGTCTCAAGCAGCAGGTGAACAAGGGCACGTCGCGGTCGCTGCAGCAGGACAAGGTGCTGTCGGCGGCCGAGAAAGACAAGAATGTCGGCAGCGACAAGGAATGGTTCCGCGAGCACAACACCACCCGCGAAGACCACCGCACGATCATGGACGCCATGATCAAGCTCTACGCCCAGTACAAGGAGACCGTGGAGAAGCAGTCGATGGGCTTCAAGATGAGCGCCTGGGACCTGAAGCTGCTCAAGTACGGCGCCGCCTTCGAGAAGGAGATGATGGACCTCTCGGTCAACATCGACCTCATCGACGCCCTCGACCTCGGATGGAAGATCCTCGCAGACTGCTTCGACAAGTCCGAGGTCGGCATCCCCTCGAAGTTCACGGACAAGTACTGGCCCAAGAAGGCATAAAGGGCGCGGCGAGACGCCGCGCCCTGGCCTAGGCTTAGTTTTCGAGCCAGAAGTTCTGGTTCGGGGACGGCGGCACGAAGCCGTGCGTCGAACCCTGCACCCACCAGATCTTCTTCGGGCCGGGGATGTTGTTGTAGAGGATCGCGAGGCCGCGAGGCGGGCAGCAGTAGTCGCCGAGGCCCGCGCGCGTGATGATCGTGAGGCACGTCTTCGGGATGCGCTTCCCGAAATTCGCGGCGTCGTAGTACCCCATGGCGTCCGTCCAGCCGATGTACCAGCCGTCGCCGGCCAGATTGAGCGAAGGATCCTTGCGAAGCTTGCCGCTCGTGTACATGTCGCAGCACCAGGTGATGCCGCTCTCGGCGCGCGTCACGCCCTCGCCGCAGCCGGCCGCCCAGATCGTCTGCAGGCCGCCCTGGCTGCCGCCGGAGGCGATGAGGTCCTTGCCGTTCCAGCCCTTGACCGTCTTAAGGTACTGGAGCGCGCGCTTGACGCGCAGCACCATGCCGTTGAAGTAGGCCGTCTCGGGATCGGCGTTCTGCGCGGGGTCGAAGGCGTAGGAATAGCCGTTCGAGCGGGTTTCCCAGCGGAGCATCTTGCGGTCGGCCTCGGTGGCACCGAACGCCGGAAGCTTCTGGCCGTGGGCGTTGATGTTGAACACGATCTCGTTGTCGCGCGCCCAGCCCGGCGCGTCGTGCTGGCAACGGTCTCCGCTGTACCCGTGCGTCTCGAGGCGGCACGGGAACTTCGCGCCGTCGTCGACGGCCTTGGGCACGGTAAGGTATCCGGTTACCGGACGCAGCCCCGCGCACGGCACCTGCACCGCGTAGATGCGCGCCTTGGGGTTGCTGCACGGCAGCTCGATAAGCTCAGGCTTGATCGGCACGAGGTCGAGGCGCGCGTACTGCTTGGCCCAGAACGAGTCGAAATCAGCCGGCTCGGCATGCCCCTGCAGCTTCTCGGGCTGCACGCCAGCGCCGCCGTCGAAGAAGATGCGCTTGTCCGTGCGCTCGAAGCGGTTCATCGCCGCCTTGCCCTCGGGCGTGTTGGGGTTGCCGGTGAACGCCTTGCGGTAGACGTTCCCCTTCCCGTCCACGAGCATCGCGCGGACCCGGACGAAACCCGGCTTGTCTAGCGAGGTCTTGATGACGAGCGGCTCCGTGAGCGAAGCCGGAACCTTGCCGGAATTCCGGTTCCCGTCGTCGCCAGAACGCTCCCACGAGATGAACCACTCTCCGGGCGGAAACGCCTTGATTCCCTCCAGCCGAAGGGTGAACGTCATCTCTTCGCCGGGCGCGTAGAAAGGCTTCTCCTTGTCCGTCACGCCCTTGAGGAATCCTCCGTCAAGCTCGCCCGCGAATGCGGCAACCGCCGCCAGCAGGATTCCAATTGCAGTAATCTTCTTCATCGTTTTCCTTTCATTTCAATAACCCTTTAACCTTCCTTTTACTCGCCGATGTGAAACGCACCGAGCGGCAGTGCGCTCTCGTTGTACACGCAACCGAACCACGGCTTCGAGTATAGGTAGCGCAGCTTCTTCGGCGCGGCCACGCCGTCGGCGCTCACTACGAGCTCCGCGCCGTTGATGTTGCCGTCGCATTTCGGCTTGCCGTCGCGCCCCTTGCCCCAGGCGAGGTTCTCGATCTTGGCGGGAACGAACTTGCCGTCCTCGCCGGCGATCTCGAAGCCGGTCTGGACGCTGCGGTCCGGATTGTAGATGTACCAGCCCTCGGCGTCGTTGAACGTAAGGCGGAACTTGTTGCCGTCGATCTTCCATCCCTTCAGCGTGGGCGAGTTGTCGCGGATCGACGTGAAGCCGTAGTCGCGCTTGAGCGCGTGGATGGCCAGGCGCTTCGCGACCGTACGCTTGTCGTTCGGATGGATGTCCACGAGATTGCCGACGTCGTTGATCACGGCCATTCCGGCATTCGGCTGTTCGGCGTCGAACTGCGCCTGCGCCTCCTGGATGTTGGCGATGCCGGGATTGCCCCACGGTGCGAGCTGCACGAAGTACAGCTTCAGGTCCGGGTTCTCGAACTCCTTCGCCCAGCCGTTGTAGAGCGCGTGCATCTTCGAGCAGTAGCGCTGGTACTCGCCAGAGTTGTGGCATCCCTGGTACCAGATGAATCCGCGGATCGCCATCGGCGCGAACGCAGCCACCATTCCGTTCCAGAGCACGCTCGGCTGCTGCTGGGGACCGCCGTAGATCCCCTTCCCGCAGTAGATGCCGCCCTTCTCGCGCGCCTTCTTGAACGCATCCGCCTCAAGCAGGGGCAGTTCCGCCACGTCCTTGAGGTCGGGACGCGACGCGAGTCCGCTGGGCGGCGTCCAGGCGTCGATGTTGGTGCCGCCCCAGCTGGAATCCATAAGGCCGATGGGGATCTCAAGCGCGCCGTAGAGCTCGAGAGCGAAATAGTAGCCCATCGCCGAAGGCAGGCTCAAGCCGCGCTGGAAGTCGGCGAACAGCTGCGGATCCATCTCCATCCACGTGGCCTGAAGCCCGAGGTTGGGCTCGGTCTTCCACACGGTCGGCATCTTCACGAGGCGCACGAGCGGGCGCTTCGTCATCTGGAGGACCATCGCGCCCTGGCCGTCGCGGAAGCGAGGGCCCTTACCCCAGATCGGGCAGCTGGTGTTGGACTGGCCCGAGCAGAACCACACCTCGCCCACCAGCACGTCCTCGATCTTCTGCTCGTTCGTGGCGTTCTTCGATGCCCAGAGGCCATATCCGTTCGCCCAGCTTCCGCCGTCCGGCTTGCAGCCGGTAACGGTGAGAGTCCGCCCCTCGCGCGAGGCAGGCATCGGATCAAGCTCCACCCTCCACGTGCCGTCGTCCTCTGCGATTACCGTCTTCTTCTGGTCCGCGAACCGTACCGTCACCGTCTCGCGCGGATCCGCAAAGCCCCACACGCGAACGGGCATCTCCCTCTGCAGCACCATCTTGTCGCCAAACACCGGCGCCAGGCGCACGTCAGCCTCTGCAACGATGGCCATCGTGCAGGCCGCCGCCAAGAACACAAGCTTCTTCATCTCTTTTCCTTTCGTGTGTTTCGTGTATTTCGTGGTTTGAGATTCACTTACATCCTCATTGAGCCAGCAGCTCGCGGATCGCCGCCACGGCATCCGACGTCGGCACGATCTTCATCTGCGACTTGTCCTGGTCGCGGCGCTTCACCTCCACGCCGCCGTTGGCGAGGCCCTTCGCGCCCACAACCACGCGCACTGGGAAGCCAATGAGGTCCGCGTCCTTGAACTTGACGCCCGGACGCTCCGCGCGGTCGTCCACGATCACGTCGATGCCTGCCGCCTCCAGCTGCGCCTCGAGGTCGTAGGCAACCTTCGCGACGTCCGCGTTGTCGGGGTCGAGGAGGTCGAGCACCACCTGGAACGGTGCCACGCTCGCTGGCCAGATGATGCCGTCCTTGTCGTGGCTCTGCTCCACCACGGCCTGCATCGTGCGGGTCACGCCCACGCCGTAGCAGCCCATGATCATCACGTTCTCCTTGAGCTGGTCGTTCTTGTACACGGCCTTGAACGCGTCCGTGTACTTCGTGCCGAGCTTGAACACCTGCCCCACCTCGATGCCGCGCTTGAGCTCCATCGGCTTGCCGCACTTCGGGCAGAGGTCGCCCGCGCCGCAGATCACAAGGTCGGCGTACGCGGTGATCTTCGCGTCGCGCGCGAGATCGACGTTCTTGAGGTGCGTGTCGGCCTGGTTCGCGCCCACCACGACGCCCGACGCGCCTTCGAGGGCGGATTCGGCGTAGACCGGCACGTCCGCCTTCGCGGGCTTCACGGGACCAGCGAAGCCGACAGGCGCGCCCGTCACCTCCTCCACCGTCCGCGCGTCGGCGAGCGCCACCGCCTTCGCCTTAAGGAAACGCTTCAGCTTGACTTCGTTCACGTCGCGGTCGCCAGGCACGCACACCATCACGGGCTTGCCGTCGGCCACGTACACGAGCGTCTTCACGAACGCGGACGGCGGCAGGCCGAAGAACGCCGCCACCTCCTCTATCGTGCGCGCGTTCGGCGTAGGCACGGCCTCGGCGGGAGGGACGCGCTGCTGCGCGTCCGCCACGGTCGCGCAGCAGCGCGACACTCCCTCCAGCTTCCGCTCGGCGCGCTCGAGGTTGGCGGCGTAGCCGCACGCTGGGCAACTCGCGATGCCGTCCTCGCCCGCGTCGGCGAGCGCGTGGAACTCGTGCGTCATGGAGTCGCCCATGTCGCCGCCGTCGGCCTGCACGGGCGTCGCCTTGAGGCCGCAGCGCGCGAAGATACGCTCGTAGGCGTGGTACATGTTCCAGTAGCTCTCGTCCGCACCGGCGGCGTCTACGTCGAAGGAGTAGGCGTCCTTCATGATGAACTCCTTCGAGCGCATGAGGCCGAAGCGCGGACGCGTCTCGTCGCGGAACTTCGTCTGGATCTGGTACACGATCACCGGCAGCTGGCGGTAGGAGCTGACAACGGACTTGACGACATCGGTGACCTCCTCCTCGGCGGTCGGGCCGAGCGCGAAGTCATGCTGCGCGCGGTCCTTGAGCTTGAACATGTTGGCGCCCATAGTCTCCCAGCGGCCGGTGGTCTGCCACAGCTCGGCCGGCTGGAGGATCGGCATCAAGAGCTCCTGCGCGCCGGCGCGGTTCATCTCCTCGCGCACGATCGCCTCGACCTTGCGCAAGGCGCGCATGCCGAGCGGCAGGAACGTGAACAGTCCTGCCGCCGTTTTCTTGACGAGCGCCGCCCGCACGAGCAGCTTGTGCGAGTCGATTTCGGCGTCCCCCGGGTCTTCCCGGAGGGTCTGTATCATCATCTTCGTCCACTTCATGGATAGTCTCTTCTCTTCGTTTCGCCCGCTCGGAGCGATGGATTTGATTTTAGCACAAAACGTTGCGTGGGGCTAGTCGAACAGCATGGACCAGAGTCCGGCCGTGCCGTACAGTTCGTCGCGCGAGATGCGCACGAGGAAACGGTCCTCGTGCCCTTCCCGCCAGCTCGCGAGGCCCATGCCGTCACCGCGCACGCGGCGCAGGAGGCGTACGCCCAGCTGTATCTTCGCCGACTGCAGGGGCATCATGGTGGCGGCGACCCTGGGCAGGTAGAGCCGAAGCACCGTCGTGGGAGAGCAGAACATCACGTTCACTGCCTGACGCGACGCCGCCTCCGGCAATATCGCCGCGAGCCGAGCCTTCGGCGGCGGAAGGCGGCTTGGAGAACCGTTCAGGAAGTATGTGGAATACCCCTGCGCCTTGACGAAAGCCAGCGACTTCTTCACGAACGCCGACACCTCCGGTCCGGCGAACGAGAACACGTCGGTCGAGCGCACATCGTCCGGCGACGACGTCACGCCGAAGAACGGCGCGTTCGGCGGAACGTGCTTGAAAGAGGTAGCCCCGGGCGGCAGCGGCAGTCGCACGCCGGCGGCGCGCACCGTCCCCCACAGCTCCAGCCCCGCCTGGGTCATGCGGACCGAGATAGACGCGCCCGCGCACGAGTCCGACTGGAACACCGCCCGCGCCCCCGCCGCGTCCATGCGCACGAAGGCAAGTTCGCCGTTGTTGAGCGGACGACGGAGCGCCACGGCCGCCGCCGTGTGCACGTGGACGGCCATGCTTGGCGTCGGCGCGAGAGACGCCCACTGCCCGTCGGCAGACCACGCGACCCAAAGCGTCCTTCGCGAATGCTGCCCAGGCGGTATGCGGAACGCGCCGTTCTTTTCCTTCACGGCGTTGGGATGGCGCTTCAGGAAGTTTGCCCGGTCGATCGAGGCCGGATAGAGGACGGACCACCGCTTCGCTCGGTCGTAGTCGGACTCCTTCGTGGAGCGCGATGCCGTCAGCTTCGCGAGGAGCGCAGCGTCCACGTAGCAGACGGCCACGCCGGGCATGCCGCGCCTCATGGGTCCGAATAGCCGCGCCGCACCCTGGTTGCGGATTGTCTGCGGCAACGTCTGGGACAGCAGCAGGTCGGATTTCCCCCTTGCGAGCGACTCGACATGGGCGGCGATAGTACGCAGGTCGGTGAACGTCACCGTGCCGGCCGGGCTGAACGCCGCGAGCGAATTGAGCGCGAGAACAGTCGCGCACAGGAAAAGCGAAATTTGTCTCATGCGGACATTATAGCAAAAAACTACCTTGACCGCCATGTCACGAGTATGGTTCCCTCGAGCGCGCGGAGACCGCGGAAGTCCTGCAAAGCGCTGCATCCTGCCGGTCCCGTATCGTTCGCGCCGTACAGCTCTCCCCCTATGCCCGGAATCCGCACGAAGAAGCCTGGTCCGAACGCCGGCAAGACGCATGATGTCGCGATGTCCGCGCCGCGCGGCGCACGGTCGGCAAAAAACGCAGGTCCCTTCACAACCGTGAAGCGGTAGATGCCGGCCTTCGTCACGATCTCGAACCAGTCAAGGTCCGAGACGAACCCGACGCCTTCCGCGCCGCAGCGCCAAAGGCCATAGGCCGCGCCCTCACGCAGATTGCCCCACATTCCCCACGGGCCACTCCCAACCCACCGTTCCGACATCACGTCCTTCAATGGCGCAAAGGCAAACCCCAGCAGCTCCACGTTCGCCCGGCACTCGAGCTTGTAGTCGAGCCGGTACGCGCCGTTGTCCATCTGGCCCCAAGTGACCTTGAGCGAGCTGTCCTGCGGCGAGAAGAAGTCGAACTGCGGAGATTGGATCACGCCATTCCTCGCGTTCCGCACGCGGTTCGTGCGCGCCCCTGCGAGGAAGAACACCTCCTCCAGACCGGGCGGAGGAGCGCATTCCTTCGATGGCCACCCCACAGTGCGTTCGCTTGGTATCTTGAAGCTCCACGCGCAAACCTCCTCGCCACTTGCGCCAAGGATCGCAAGACGAACGGCCTGCGTCGCGGCCGGCAGGACTGGCAGCTGCGCCTGCGCGCTGCCGCCAGGGCTTGCCGGCGGACAGGCAGACGTCTCTTCCATCAGCACGCGTTCCCCCTGATCGGAAAACGACAGCGCCCGCCACACGTACCGGAAGCTGTCCAGCGGCACGAAGCTGTTCCTGTTGCGAAACGCCAGCGTCCTGCCCTTCATGCCGCACGACACCGGCGACCATATCTCGCGTATCGCCCGCCCATGCGCTCCCAGACCGGACACCGTCCAGCCTTCCTTCGCCTGCAGGACGGCACCGATGCAGCGCGACACCGCGCAGATCGCCGTCCAGCAGTCGTACAGCCCGGCCCCAAGTCCGCCAGCCCCCTCCTGCGGCAACAGCGGAACGACGAAAGTCATCTGGGTTTCGCGCTGGAGCGTCCAGCGAAGGGCCCCGTACGCAGGCGACTGCAGCAACCTGACGCCGTCCGTATTCCGCCATGCGAGGATGCATGGATGCCGTCCCTCCTCCACCGAAGGTTCCCGCCCCGCGACGTATATGCCCTTCTCGTCGCAAAGGTCAAGCAGCTCGGCCGGCACGGCGTTCGTACTCCAGATCATGTTGGCGTTGAGGCCCTTCACCTCGCGCACCGCGTCGCGGCAGGCCACCGCCCGCGCCGACGCTTCTTCCGGCCACGTGGCGAATGGCGCGTTGATTCCGCGCAGCCGCAGCTTCTGTCCGTTCAGGTAAAGCCCGTCGTCGCGGCGTACCTCAAACCGCTTGAACGCGAATCGCGCAGTCCTCTGCGCCAGAAGCCTTCCTGTCGCGTCAAGGAGATCCACACGCACGCTGTACATGGCAGGCATCTCGTCAGACCAGAGCATGGGATTGTCCACCTTGAACTCCAGTTCCGTCTTCCGCGTCTCTGGCGCCGCCCAGTTGACCGAAAACTCGGCCTTGGCCTTGACCGTGGCCACCTCCGCGCCACCAGGCCCGGTCACGCGAGCAAGAACCGTCGCTATGCCCGCGTCGGAATTCACCACGCACGTCATCTCGCCGCTGCCGTCAAGGTCGGCGTCAACCGACATGTTCAGTATCTTGGCGGAGCTGCCTGGCCGCGGGACGCCCGGTATGAGCGCGCCGCGGTTGTAGTCCTGCGGCGGCTGGGGCTTGCCCGTGCCGACGCCCTTCGTCATCAGCGCCTTCAGGTCGTCGAGGTGTTCCTTGTACACGCCGCGCGGCAGGCACCCGTGATCCCTGCAGACGCGCGCGGCCATGCCGACGACCTCGCCCATCATGCCCGTAGTGCGCATCACCCGCACCGTTCCCAGCGCCACGTGCGTCACGCTTATGTTGCGGCCAGCCATGAATAGGTTCGCGACGTTCCGCGAGTAGAGGCACCGGTACGGGATCGGGTAGGCGTAGTGCTTGTTGTGCGTGCAGATGGAGCGGAACGGTTCGCCGTCGTAGTGCTTCACGTTCTTCGGCATCGGGTAGTGGAGGTCGATGGCCCAGGTGGTGCAGCACGTGCCGTCGGGATACTGCACGAAGTCGAACACGTCCTGCTGCGTGAGGACGTGGTCGCCCATCAGGCGGCGGCTCTCGCGCTTTCCGGCCACGTACGCGACCCACGCGAACGACCGCTTCGCGTACTTCTCCCGCTTCGCGCTCTTCGACTTGAGGAACGCCCAGTTGGAGTACGCCACGAGCATCCCGTAGTCGCGGATGCGCTCGAACTCCGCGATCTGGTCGCGCATCATGCCCGTCTCCCAGTCCCAGTCGCCGCGCGTTCCGTGCTCGCAGTTCTGCTCGTTGAAGGCGATCATCCACGGCAGCACGGGAAACTCGGACGGCGCCGCGTCTTCCTTCGTGTACCACTGCACGCTCGCGCCCATCGTCATCTTGTCCGCCTTCTCGGGCGCCATGTCCTCGCCCGTCTCGGCCTTCGACTCGCGCCCCATGCGGAAGTCCGCGCCCGCGAGCGCGCCCACGCACCCGTCGCCCGTGCAGTCCGCGAACAGAGGCGCCCGAAACTCGGTCCTTTTCCCTGTCACGACGTCCTGCCCGATCACCAGCGAGATGCGGTCGCCATCCTTGATCACCCGCCGCACGCGCGTGTTTAGGAAAAGCCGGATGTTCTTCTCCGCGGCCACGGCGTCGAGCTTGCGCTGGTCCTCGTACCGCTCGGCGGGCTGCGCGTTGCCGCCCTTCGCGGGACCGATCTCCGCCACCACGTCGCCGAGGCGCGGATACGGTCCCAGGTTCATGTAGCCGCCCAGATGCACGCGCACCTCGCTGGAGTTCGCGCCGCCGAGCATCGGACGGTCCTGCACTAGCGCCACCTTCAGCCCCAGGCGGGCCGCGGAAATGGCCGCGCACGTTCCAGCGATGCCGCCGCCGCACACCACGAGGTCTGCCGCGACGCGCTCCGGCGGCGGAGGCCTGAATACCGGCAGAGCGAGAGTATCGTCCACAAGCGAGAGGTAGACAGCGTCGCAGCGCCCTTCGAAACCCGTGAGGTCGTGGAGCGCCAGCGTCGTCTTTCCCCTCTCGAGGTCCACCTCGCCGGCCTTCTGCCACTGCCAGTCGCCGGTGCCTTTTCCGAGGACGTTCGGCAACTCCTTCCCGCCGATCCTCACGGTGAACGTACCGGCGGCATGCTCGCTCCACGGCGCGGTCCAGTTGCGCGTGCGCGCCCACACGTGGTAGGAGCCTTTCTCCTTGCAGTCCACCGTGGTCGTCGCGTCCGCCACGGGCCGGCCCATGCCGTGCGCGAGGAGGTAGCTCGACCCCATCTGGTCGATGAACTGCGAATCGATCGCCCATCCGCCGCGGTTCTCGAACCGCTCGGCCTCGAGGTAGATGTCCGATCCCTGCGCCGTCCCGCCGACGAGCGTCATGTAGAGCGCCGTGCCGGCCGCGATTGAGAGGAGCGGGTTGCGGCGCCAGAGGTGAAGGAGCACCGTCAGCACCGCGGCGGCAAGCTCCGCGCCGCCGTGGAGCGGCGACGAGAGGCATCCGTCCTTCACGTAGCCCACGAAGCAGTAGACCACGAGCATCGCGATGACCGCGGGCGCCAGCACGCGCCCAAGGTAGCGCACCACCGGCGGCGGCTCCTTTCCGCGCCCGAACAGGAGGAACGGCGCCGCGCGCAGCAGGAAGGACAGCACGCCGGCAAGCGCCAGCATGCCGACAAGATACAACTCCTTTGCAGAACCGTCCATAGTCTGTTCTCCTGTCTTCCGCGCGGCCTAGTGCCGCGCAAACGCCCCAATGATACCAAATCCACTCCCCCCGACGCAAGGTCGCGCCACCATAGGTCCAGGGCTGACGCGCTAAAAACTTCCGTAAGGGGTCTTTGAAGAGGGAAACGGGA
>CAMPAF010000031.1 GCA_946631535.1 uncultured Verrucomicrobiota bacterium | reverse complement strand
AGGCGCGAGCGAGAAGGGCGTTGCGTGGGGCGGCGTCCACTGGACATACTTTGAGGACGTTCTCAAGGTGCGCGCGCACGAGCCGAAGGAGCTGCGCGTGGAGAAGAAGTACTACAAGAAGGTGACGGGACCGGAGGGGACGCGGCTCTCGAAGATCGAAGGGACGCTCGTGCCCGGCGACGAGATAGTGGCGAGGCTGGAGATCGTGAGCGACCGCACGTACGAGTTCGTGCATCTCCAGGACGAGCGTCCGGCGTGCGCGGAACCGGTGGATGTGCTTTCGTCGTACCGCTGGCAGGACGGCGTGGGGTACTACCAGTCTACGCGCGACACCGCCACGCACTACTACATCGACCGGCTCAACAAGGGCACATTCGTCCTTGAGACGTCGTACAGGGTACAGCAGCGCGGCACGTTCGTGGGCGGCATTGCGACGATCCAGTGCATGTACGCGCCGGAGTTCACCGCGCACTCCACGGCCGAGACAGTGCGAGTGGGCGGCGCCGAGTGAGGTACCGGCGCTAGGAGTTGGCGCGCGGAAGCGGCCAGATCGTGTCGCGCGGGCGTTTTACGGTAGGGAACTCGCAGATAGCGCGGTCGCCGTCCATGAGCGCGGCGGTGCCGTTCTTGATGCGGATTTCCGTGCCGCCGAGGATGTTGGCGGCGAGGAGGCATTTCTCGAGGCCGTCACCCGTGCTGTAGTTCCATACCTCGTCGGGCTGGGCGAGGCGGGAGGGACCGTCGTAGATGGATTCGTCGCCGAGGGCGGCGATGCGGGAGAGGATTTGGGAGGGACGCGCTCCTGCGCGTCCGCGGGCTGATTCGGTCGCGCTGGGACGCGATCCTCCCAGCGTGGCTTTGGAAACTGGCGAACGCTCGATGGCGGCTTTCACGAAGGGGCCGGACTCTGTTTCGCCGAGCTCGTGGCCTGCGTAGGGGGCGAGGGCGGCGGTACGGTTCGTGGCGCGTAGGGCGCGGAGCCGATCGGCGATTTCGGCGTAATCCATTTCCGGCGTGAGGTCGAGAGGGGTGTCGGGCGGCAGGAACCGCACGCGGGCGGGGTCGGGCAGGCGAGGCGTGACGCGACGCTGGTCGGCGGCGTCTTGGGGCGGCATGAGGAAGGAGTCCAGCTTGGCGGCGAAGTCCGCGTAGGCGGAAGGAGAGATGGTGGCTTCGGGGTAGAGCAGGTGGATGTAGCCGGTTGCGTGCGAGACGATGGTGACGCGCTCGTGCTCGAGGGCGCGGCGGGCCTGCTGGGATATGACGGTGCCGTTCGACCACATGGCGCGCGTGACGAGACGGCGGTTGTTGGTGAGGATGCCAGTGTCGACGTCGAGGAAGTTCTGCGAGTGGAGGGGCGTCGCCATGAGGTAGATGGAGTCGAGGGGAAGTCCACAGACGACGAACGCGGCGGCGGCGTAGAGGCCGGCGAGCGAGACGCATTCGCCGGCGCCGACGGAGTGGCCGGGCTTGCGGCGGAAGGCGTCCATGGCCTCGACTGTCTCGGTCTTCCAGTACGGGATCACGTCGGAGGTGTACTTGTCGAGGCCGAAGTGGCGGCGGATGTCGATGTCATAGTAGTAGGCGTCGCCGTGATAGCCGAAGAGGGCGTTTGAGGAGGCGATCTCCTCTGGCGACAGGAAGGGGGCGAAGCGGGCCAGCTCGCGTACCTGGGTGGTGAGTCCCCACGTCTCGAGGTCGAGGTTGAACGTGTAGTTGTCCATTATGTGCTGGCGCAGGCGCTGGAGGCGCTTCTTGGGGCGCATCTCGCGGATGCCTACGAACCATTCGAGCTCGCGCCAGCGCCAGAGGCGCGGGGAGAGGATGTTCGCGAGGACGAGCGCGTACATCAGCTCTGGGAAGATGAAGATCTCCATGTCCGACAGCGTGGCGGCGGCGGATTTTTCCTCGTCTGAGATTTTCTTCATTTGGCGTTTTCTTCCTTCTGCATAGGCGAACAAGTATATACGATAGTCGGTGCGGATGCAAACCGATGTCGTGGCCGTGGCGGAGAGGTCGCGTGGCGTTTGACGGTCATATGGCGTTTTGATAGAATCCCAGACGGCTCCCGCTTTTGGAGCTCATCATCCTATGGCTTCTGGAAACATCATGAAACGACAATTCATTGCGATGGCATTCGCATGCATGGCGCTGGCGAGCATCGCCGGCGTTCCGCGCGTCAAGCTGGGCGACGAGATCAAGGACGGGCGCCCGTCGGTCCGCTGGCGCGGGTTCAACCTCCTCGAGATGTTCATCATGGGGCGAGACCGCCGCCCGCGCGAGTTCCGCGAGGAAGACTTCCAGATCATACGCGACTGGGGGTTCAACTTCGTGCGGCTCCCGATGGACTACCGCTACTGGATCAAGGACGGCGACCGCAAGAACTGGGAAGTCTTTGACGAGGACCATCTCGCGTACATCGACCGCGCAATCGCGCTCGGCAGGAAGTACGGCGTCCACGTGTCGATCAACATGCACCGTTGCCCGGGCTACACCGTGGCGCGTCCGAAGGAGCCGACCGACCTTTTCGCCGACGCCGAGACGCTGCGCGTCTGCTGTGCGCACTGGGCCATGTTCGCGTGCCGCTACAAGGGCATCCCGAACGAGGCGCTTTCCTTCAACCTCTTCAACGAGCCGCCGCAGGTTGCGGAGGAGTCGTACGCGCGCGTGGCGAAGGCGCTCGTGGCGGCGATCCGCGCGGAGGATCCGGAGCGCTTCATCATCGCCGACGGCCTCGGATATGGTCGCCAGCCGATGCCGTCGCTGGCGGACGTGAAGGGCGTGGGCCAGGCGACGCGCGGCTACGAGCCGATGAGCGTCTCTCACTACCTTGCGCCGTGGGTCGGCACGCCCACCGCGAAGCCGGTGTGGCCGCTGCGCGCAGACCTGCCCAGCGGCATTGTGGCGGGCGACAGCAAGAAGGACATGCGCCGGCCGCTCGTGATCCGCGACCTGCCAGCGGGCACGCTGGACGTCGCGTTCGGGAAGGTGTCGGGATTGATAGAGGTCAAGTTCTTCGCCGACGGTAAGGCCCTGCGTACGGTCACGCTCAAGCCAGACGAGACAAGTCAGAGCTGGACCGGCGTCAAGTACTATCCCGAATGGCGCATTAGCCAGGGCTCGTACCTTGGGCACGAGACGTTCGTCTTTACGAACGCCGTCTCGCGGTTCGAGATCGTGGCCGCGCGCGGCGACTGGCTCCAGCTCGGCGGGTTGACGTTCGTCTCGCCGGACGGGCAGCGCAAGGCCGAGCTGCCGTTCAACTCGGCGTGGGGCTTGCCGAGCAACTTCACGCAGCGTTTCCTCGGGTGGGAGCGCGGATTCGCCTCTGCGGAGTCCGCGGGCGGCGCGCCGCGCTATGCGGACGAGGGGAAGGAATACCTCTACCGCAAGATGCTCAAGGAATGGGATCCGCTGATCGAGAAGGGCGTGTTCTGCTTCGCCGGCGAGTTCGGGGTGTGGAAGATGACGCCGCACGACATCGTCCTCGACATCTTCGAGGACTACCTCTACCTCTGGAAGGAGCGCAACATGGGATGGGCGCTCTGGAACCTGCGAGGCTCTATCGGCGTGCTGGACTCCGAACGCGATGACGTGGAGTACGAGAACTTCCGCGGGCACAAGCTCGACAGGAAGATGCTGGACCTGCTGCAGAGATATTGACATGCGCAAGCCTGAGATACTGGCGCCGGCAGGAGATTTCACATGCCTGCAGGCCGCGATCGACGCAGGGGCGGACGCGGTGTACTTCGGCCTCGGCACGTTCAACATGCGCGCGCGCAGCGGAGTCAACTTCAGGGAGGAGGATTTGCCGGAGGTGGCGCGCCGGTGCCGGACTGCGGGCGTGAATGCGTACCTTGCGCTCAACGCGATCATGTTCGAGGGAGAGGTGGAGGAGATTGAGCGCCTAATCGAGGTGGCGAAGCCGCACGTGGACGCGTTCATCGTGTCCGACTGGGGGGTGATAGATCTCTGCCGCAGGCATGGCGTGGCGTTCCACGTCTCCACGCAGATGTCGACTTCCAACTCGCTCGCGGTCGCTTTCCTTGCCGCGCAGGGCGCGTCGCGAGTCGTGCTCGCGCGCGAGTGCACGCTCGCCGAGGTGACGGACATCGTGGCGAAGAGCGCCATCGAGGTGGAGTGCTTCGTGCACGGCGCGCAGTGCGTCGCGGAGTCGGGCAGGTGCTTCATGAGCCACGACGTCTTCGGCAAGAGCGCGTGCAGGGGCGAGTGCAACCAGCCGTGCAGGAGGAAGTTCGTCGTGAAGGCGGTTGACTTCTTCGAGGACGACGAGGGCAACCCGATCCACGAGTCGAACACCTCGTTCGTGGTGGGCGCGCACACGGTGATGTCGGCGAAGGACCTCTGCTCGCTCGGCTTCATCGACCGCCTGATGGCGGCAGGAATAGCTAGCTTCAAGATCGAGGGGCGCGCGCGCAACGCGGACTACGTGCGGACCGTCACTGCGGCTTATCGCCGCGCCGTGGACGCGGTGGCGACGGGCACGTACACGCCGGAGCTCGTCGCGGAGCTGACGCAAGAGGTGAAGAAGGTGTTCCACCGTGAGTTTGCCGACGGGCTCTACTTCGGCCGTCCCGGAGCGGGGCAGTTCACGGACACGGAGAACTCGCTCTCGACGACGGTCAAGCGGCATATCGGAATCGTCATAGACTATTTCCTCAAGGCTGGCATCGCGCAGGTGAAGGTGCAGGACCACGCGATCTCGGTGGGCGACACCATCCAGATACACGGTCCGACGACGGGCGTGCTGGAGCTGAATGTGGACGAGCTGCGGCGCGACGAGGCGATCCTGCGGTCTGCTGAGCGCGGCACGTGGGCGACGCTCAAGGCACCGCGCTGCCGCGTGGGCGACAAGGTGTTCTACGTGGAGCGGCGTTGACAGCAGGAGAACGCTGGAGGCCACCATGTTGCGGGCGAGGGGAGATTTATGCTAGAATTAAACCGTCGCGCGAGTCTGGAAGGACTGCGAGAGACAAGATTTAACCATCCAAACGAGCAATGGAGGAGATGAAGATGAGCAAACGAAACTTTGGTTTTAGGCAAAAGGTGCTGCTGGCGCTGCTTGCATTGGCCGCGTGTTCCGGCACGGCCAGCACCGGTCCGGAAGGCGAGGACTATTGTGGTGTCATCTTGTGGCCTTATGTGAGCGAACGGAACGTGTCCGGCCTTTCCTTGAATCTCTTCAGCGGCACCTACGCCCGTTTTACAGGGTTGGGAATCGGAGGCCTGTTTCAGGACGCCGACCGATTCAATGGCGTCGGAATCGGCTTGGCCTCGTTCTGGGCAAGTGAGAGGATGGAGGGCGTGTCGTTAGGCGGCATTGCCAATGGAGGCGGACATCTTGACGGGTTGGGCCTCGGATGCCTGGCTTTTGTCGCGGATTCGCAATGCGGCTGGAGCTTCGGTGCGCTTTTCTCGGATGTTGGCACGGTCAACGGCTGGCATGACAGTATACTCTACTCAAGGGCAGATGTCGTTAACGGCTGCCAGACGTCCTGGATTCTTTCCGAATGCGACGAGTGCCTGCGCGGTGTGCAGTTGGGCTTGTTCACCTATGCGGCAGACCGCGTGGAGGGATGCCAGATCGGGTTGGTGAACATCGCGTCAGGTCGGGTCAGCGGCGTACAGCTGGGTCTGATCAACGTGGCCCCTGGCACATGGAACTTCCCGCTGGTCAATCCAGGGCAATAAATAGTATTGGCAGCGGCAGCGGCAGGCGCTGTCACTGGAGGCCGAGGCTGGCCATGCGCTTGGCGATCGTGGCCTCGTACCCCTGGTCGGAAGGGAAGTAGTAGCGTTCCGGAATGCGCAGGTAGGACTGCTCCACCCACGCTTCCTTGTACGAGTGCGGATACTTGTAGCCGCTGTCCTCTTCCGCGCCGATGGCCTTCACGTGGACGTTCTTGAGATGCTCGGGGACGGGCTGCACGGCGCCCGTCTCCACATCGTGCCAAGCCTTCTCCAGCGCGTCGTAAGAGCGGTTCGACTTCGGTGCTGTGGCGAGGTAGGAGGTGGCCTGGGCGAGTGAGATGCGCGCCTCGGGCATGCCGACGAACTCGACGGCGTGGAGCGCGGCCACCGCAACCGTGATGCCGCGGGGGTCGGCGTTGCCGATGTCCTCGGAGGCGAGGATCACGAGCCGGCGCGCTATGAAGCGGGGATCCTCGCCGGCGACGAGCATCTTCGCGAGCCAGTAGATGGCGGCGTCCGGGTCGGAGCCGCGCACCGACTTGATGAAGGCGGAGATCGTGTCGTAGTGGCCGTCCTCCTTCTTGTCGTACTGCACGATGCGGCGCTGGACGCACTCCTGGATGACGTCTAGCGAGATGCGGATCGTGCCGTCGTCGTCTGGCGGAGTGGAGCGGACGGCGACCTCGAGGGCGGTGAGAGCGTGGCGTCCGTCGCCGTCGCAGATCTCGGACAGGAAGCGCTTGGCCTCGGGATCGAACTCGATGGCGAGGTCGCCATAGCCGCGTTCCTTGTCGGTGAGCGCGCGGTCGAGGAGGGCGCTGACGTCGGCCGGGGAGAGCGGATGCAGCTGGAAGACGAGCGAGCGGGACGTGAGCGGCGTGTTGACGAACATGGAAGGGTTGTGCGTCGTGGCGCCGATGAGGACGACGGTGCCGTCCTCGACGTACGGCAGGAGGACGTCCTGCTGCGCCTTGTTGAAGCGGTGTATCTCGTCGACGAAGAGTATCGTGCCCATGCCGCCCAGTTCGGTGCGCGCCCTCTCGCAGACCTTGCGGATCTCGGCGACGTTGGAGATGACGCCGGAACAGCGCACGAAGTTGCGCTCGGTCGTCTTGGCGATAACCTCCGCGAGGGTTGTCTTGCCGCATCCGGGCGGACCGAACAGGATGATGTTCGTGAGACGGTCCGCCTCGATCACGCGCCGAAGCAGCTTGCCGGGCCCGAGTATGTGCTCCTGGCCCGCCACCTCGCCGAGCGTGCGCGGTCTCATCCGCGCCGCCAGCGGTTCTGAGTTCCCGTATTTCACGTCAATGATTATAGCATATTGTGGGATTTGCGGAGGGAGGAGGTTTTGGTAGAATGTCGGCATGCAAACGAAAGCCATAATCTTGTGCGTTCTGTCGCTCGCGGCAGGTGCATGCGTTGCGGCCAGCTACAACTTCCCGCGCACGGTTACGGCTGGCCAGGAAGGAACGGCTGCGCATCCGTACGAGATTGCGGACGCGGACGACCTCGTCGCCCTCAAGGATGCGGTCGCGGCCGGTTTCGGGCGTGACCTCTGCTATGTCCAGACGAGGGACATCGACATGTTGGGCGCGGGGCCGTTCGCCGGCGTCGGCACGTACACGGCCGATCTGAATTCGGGCGACCCGTTCACCGGCACGTACGACGGCGGTGGGCACAGGATCTCGAACGTCGACTTCACGCAACGCAAATACGGCGGCATCTTCAACCAGGTGAAGGGGGGCACGATCAAGAACCTGACGGTCTCGAACATCACGTGCAGCACGTTCAGCTCGTCGGTAAATTCAGGTGAGTGGGGATGTTCCATCGTCGGTAACGCAGGGCTTGGCGCGACGCTCCAGAACCTGATGGCCGAGGGCGCCTTCGGCACGGCGGACAAGCCCTGCACCCACAACGTGGCGGGCATCGCGATCCGCGTGTGCGGCGGCGGCACGAACGTCGTGACGCTGGTGAAGGACTGCACGAACAACGCGTCGCTGTACGGCACGTACACCAAGTGCGCGGGCATCACGGTCATCACGCAGGACCAGAACGGGCAGAGCGACGACTATGTGCTGTTCGACGGATGCGTCAACAACGGTACGCTCACGATGTCGGCGGGGCCGTACAACCCCGTCAAGGCGGGCAGCGACGGCCTCGCGGGTATCGTTGGTTACGTGCAAGAAGGTACGAAGCTACGGAACTGCACGAACTTCGGCGCCATGTCCTCTCCGCTGGCGACGGCCAAGATCGGCGAGCTGGTCGGCTGGGCCTACGGGATTTTTCTGATCGACTTGGGCGGCAATTCGGGGATCGTCGGCAAGGCGAAGATCGGCGCGATTTCCTCCAACTGTTCCGTCACCGGTTTCTCGGAGACGACGTCGTCGTTCAGCGTGACGCCGTACCTGCAGCATCCGGCCACGAACGCGATGAGCGTGATCTGGTTCGCGAAGGGCGGGGATGGCGAGGCGGCCACGATCTCGTGGTGGCAAGAGGGCGGTTCGGTCCGGCGGCAGACGGTGATGGGGACGTGGGCCGAGGCGCTCACGAACACCGTCGCCTCGGGAAGCGATTCGGCCGTCCATGGCAAGCAATACAAGTATCGGTGTCGCATCACGGGTCTGACGGCGGGCACGGTCTACCGTTACGCGGTGGCGCTGGCGAGCGGCGTCGCGTACACGAACGCGTTCAAGACGTCGCCGGGACCGAATTCTCCCGTCCGCTTCATCTACTACAACGACAGCGAGACGGAGCCTGAATCGACCGGAAAATACGAGCCGTGGGACGTGTCGGACACGGTGGTCGTCTCCAACACGGCGACGGGTACGACGAGTACGAGGATGACCCGTCCGGACGGCGTGACGAATTACTATGTTGACCAGACGGTGGGCTACGCCTCCAACATCGTGCGGATGATCAAGCGCGCCCCCGACCTTTTCGTGATCGCGGGCGACCTCGCGGCCTCGGGCGGCAAGCAGCGGGACTGGGACGAGTTCTGGAAGCACAACGCGGGTGCGTACAACGACCCTGCCGGCTCCATCCCGATCCTCGCCGCCATTGGCAACCACGACCTGCGGGACGCCACGCCGAAACCCCCGGGGTGTAACGTCAACTGCGAGAACGCCGCGGGCGGCGAGGTGGCGCTGGAGAAATACCTCTCCTACTTCGAGGTGGAGCCGAACGGCGTGGATTACTCGGACGTGGACGCGCGCGACCGCAGCCAGATGTTCCACCGCGTGGACTACGGTCCCGTGACGTTCATCTTCCTCGACACGAACAACGGCGACGACTATGACGTTGAGAAGGACACGAACATCTACCTGTTCCGCGACGCGAACTGCCCCGCGAACAAGTGGGGCCTGCCGTCCGGGCGCTCGGACGACTTCAACCCCGGCTCGCGACAGTACACATGGCTCACGAACAATCTCGCGGACGCGCAGCGCAAATCGAAGTTCACGTTCGTGGTGAACCATCATTGCCCGTATTCCGTGGGCTATCACAACCGCACGAACGTCACCGAGAGCGGAGAGTGGCTTTCAGGGCGGGCCGTTCGCGCGCTGACCGACACGATGCTCAGGTACGGCGTGGCCGGCTGGCTGTGCGGACACGACGAGATCATGGAGCATTCGCGCATTCCGGGCGTCGAGACGTTGCCTGACGGCACCACGCGCCCAACCCAGCTGAACATCTTCGACATGGGCACGGCGGGCGACGGCCTGCGCGGCAAGCAGATCACGAAGGAATACAACCGCTACGAGGTGTTCCGTGTCCAGAAGGACGCTCCGGAAATCTACGACCAGAACAACATCCTCGTTGATGGCGGCAAGCATTACGGCCATATGGAGGTGAACGTGCGGGAGGAGCGGCCGGGCGTATGGACGGCGACCATGGAGCCGGTGTACATCTTCGTCCACAAGGACGCGAACGGCAAGGCGGCGGGTTTCGAGCGGCGGGTGTACGACGACGTGGTAGTCCTCACGAGGGATCTTCGTCCAACCAGCACCCTCTTCTTGGTTCGGTAGCGCCTGCGGGATGTCGGCATGTCCAATGTCGCCAAGGAGAAGGCATGTCGCCTTTTCTTACGAGGGGCATGGAGCTGCCGGAGCGGTTTTGGTAGAATGTGGGCATGCAAACTAAAGCAATCATCTTGTGCGCGCTGTCGCTGGCGGCAGGCGCTTGTGCTGCGGCGGGCGCCGAGGCCGCGCCCAGTCCCGCTGCCACGAACGCGGTGGCGCAGGCTGCGAAGCCTGTGGAACTGCCTCCATACCTGACCGAGGACTTCAATGCCGCCTGCGAGAAGGCGAAGAGGGAAGGGCGGCTTGTCTTCGTCTCCATCGGACGCGAGATCTGCGGACAATGCCAGAAGTTCTACGGGTTCGTGAAGGACGGCAAGGTGGAGATCGACGAGAAGAAGTACGTGTTCATCCGCCTCGACATAGACAACTACGAGCACCGAGAATACTTCTACTCCACCTTCGATCCGCCCGACTGCAAGCTGCCGTTCGTCGGCGTGATGGACGGCGACCGCACGGCGGTGAAGGAGGCCATCTCCGGCAGTCACACTCCCGCCGAATATCAGGCGCTGATGAAATGATGGAGGTTCGTGATATGACAAGGCCAATCGCAATGGCATTCTTGGGGCTCGCCGCGTGCGCCGCGACCGTGCCAGTTCCCCCGCAGTCGTTCGACGCGGGTGGCTGGAGCCTCGACGCGCAGTTCATGGACGTGATGGGTTCGCCATACCTTCTCGCGCACGGGCTTGGCGTGCCAGTGGCGGACGCGACGGCAACGGTGTCAGTGCCGAAGGCTGGGACCTACCGCGTCTGGGCGCGCACGCGCAACTGGGCGCCGGAATCGCCGGGACGGTTCCGCGTCGTGGTGAACGGCAAGGCGCTTGACAAGACCTTTGGCGCCGGGAAGGACGTCTGGGATTGGGAGGACGGCGGCGTGGTGGAACTTGCCACCGGGCGTGTGACGGTGGCCTTGCGGGATTTGACCGGGTTCGACGGACGGTGTGCTGGCATCGTGCTTGATTCGGACGCGACAAGTCGCGTCCCTCCCGTTGGGGCGATAAAGATCGATGAGGCGAACGTGGCGGAGACGGTCGAGGTCGATCTTGTGGTGGTCGGCGGCGGGTTGCCGGGGACGTGCGCGGCGGTGGCGGCCGCGCGTCGGGGCCTTAGGACGGTGCTGGTGCAGGATCGTCCGGTGCTGGGCGGCAACGCCTCGGCAGAGATACGCGTGTGGTGCGCGGGCGAGGCGCGGTACGACCTGGTGCGCGAGCTGCGCGGCACGTTCATGAACCGCGCGGCGGCAAGCGCGCATTCCGATGCGCGGCGGATGCGCATCGTGCGCGAGACGCCAAACCTCGAGGTGCGGGTCTCCACGCGCGCGTTCGGGGTGGAGAAGCGCGCTGACGGCGGCATCGCCGCCGTGAAGGCGCTAGACCTCGCGCGCAACCGCGTGGTGCGCTTCTCTGCGCCGCTCTTCGTGGACTCCACGGGCGACGGCTGGGTAGGATTCTGGGCCGGGGCGGACTTCCGCATGGGCCGTGAGGCGAAGGGCGAGTTCAACGAGACGTTCGCGCCAGATGTGGCCGACAGCGACACGCTCGGCGCGTCGCTCATGTGGACGAGCGCGGACGGCAACGCGCCCGTTCCGTTCTCAGCGCCGTGGGCGGAGCCGTTCGCGCAGGGCGAGGAAGCCGTGAACGGCGAGTGGAACTGGGAGTACGGCATCCACCGCGACATGATCGCCGATGGAGAGGCGATCCGCGACCGCCTGCTGCTCGCCATCTACGGGGCGTTCTCTCGCGCGAAGAAGCGGAAGGTGAACGCGAACCGCGTGCTGGACTTCTGTCCGTACCTGCTTGGGAAGCGGGAGTCGCGCCGGCTCATGGGCGACTGGGTGCTGAGCGAGAGGGACGTGACGGAGAAGCGCATGTTCCCGGACGCGATCGCCGCAGGCTCTTGGAGCGTAGACCTGCACTACGACGACTTCAAGAAGGGAGTAGACTTCCTCACCACTTGCCGCCAGCCGCACTACGGCCGGTACTGGATCCCTTACCGCTCGATCTACTCGCGCAACGTGCCAAACCTGTTCATGGCGGGGCGGTGCTTCAGCTGCACGCACGTGGGGCTGGGGAGCCCGCGCGTGATCTGCACCCTTGCGCAGCTTGGCGTCGCCGCGGGCGAAGCCGCCGCACTTTGCAAAATGCGGGGGTGCGCCCCGCGCGGCATCTGGGAGAAAGGGCTCGTGCGCGAGCTGCAGGACCGCCTTGGCGGCGACTGGCCGGACAGACCTGCGCCGGAGCGCGCGAACTGGGCGATCGTAGACGACGAGACGCCGGGCGTAGTCCTCGGGAAAGGCTGGCGGCAGATGTGGTGCCCGAACGGCGAGCAGGTGGGGGACTGGGCGCACGTGATTGGCGCTGGGCATGGCGGAGTCGACCCCAAGTCGCCGAAGGTGCTCGCGAAGATGGAGCCTGCGGTCTATCCGCTTCCCGTCAAGACGGCCGGGCGCTACGCGATCCACTTCAAGGTGCCGTTCCTGTGGTGGGCCAAGCCGGGATCGTCCACGGCGCTCGACATCACGTCCGGCGGCAAGACAGTGCGCGCGACGATCGATCAGGGTTACGCCATGGGGTTATGGCAGAAGGTGGGCGAATTCGACCTTGCGCCTGGAGCGACGCTGTCAATAATCCCGGCACAGTCGCGCGGGAACGTCTTCGCCGACGGCTTTGCAATCGAACCGGTGCCTTGACATGTGGAAGTTCATGTTCCAGGTGATTCCCGTGCTGGCATGGTGCGTGGCAGTGCTGGCCGGGGTGTTGCCGCTCAAGTTCAAGCGCAGGACGGTCTTGCTGATCGCAGCCGCGCTCGCGCTCGCGTTCGCGAAATTCGCGTTCTTCGCTCTGGTTGGAGGCGATGCGTTCGTGCCCGACCTGCCGCCTGGTGTCATCTGGACGTACGGCGGGGTGTACGGCGCGGCGATGTTCTTTGCGGCATATGCGGTTGGGGCGCGTGCGTTCGATTTCGTGGCCGCGTCGTTACGCAGGCCGGTTGCCCTGCGGACGAAGCGCGTGCGCGCGGTCGCCTTGGCGGCATTGGCTGTCGCCACGGCGGCTTGGGGCATCTACGAGGGCGTGCGGCTTCCGGATGTCGTACGCATAGAGGTGGCATGGGAAGAGCTGCCGCCGGCGTTCGACGGCTACAGGATCGTCCACCTGAGCGACCTTCACTGCTCGACGGCGGCGCGGCGCGGGCGCATGGAGGCGATCGTTGAGCGTGTCAATTCGCTCGATGCCGACCTGGTGGCGATCACCGGGGACTTCGTGGACGGTCGCGTGGCCGACCGCGGACGTGACCTCGAGCCGCTTGCCGGCCTGAAGGCGAAGGATGGCGTGGCGGGCTGCACGGGCAACCACGAGGCGTACTGGGAGTGGGGCGCATGGCGAGCGAAGTTCCGCGAATGGAACGTGGACATGCTCGCGGAAGGACATCCTCGCGTCGTCAGGCGTGGCGGCGATTCGCTCGCGCTGGGCGGACTTGCCGATCCGGCGTTCCGAGGACCGCGCCAGACTGCGCCTAGTGCGCGAGAAGCGTTCGCCGGGACGCCATTCTCCGCGTTCCGCATACTGCTCTTCCATCGTCCGCTCACTGACAAGATCGGCTCGGAGGATGCGGACGTGCGCCTGCAGCTCTCTGGCCACACGCACGGTGGCGCGTTCCCTGTGCTCCACTGGCTTGTGGCGTACGCGAACGAGGGACATACTCGCGGGCTCTACGAGTTCGCGTCTGGGCGCTACCTCTACAACTCGCCAGGCACTGGCCAGTGGGCCGGTTTCCCGATTCGCCTGTTCAACCCCACCGAGGTCACCGAGATCACGCTCCGCCGCATCTCCAAATAAGTATGGTATACTGTTGCCAGCCATGAAAGCACGTTCGATATCGGTAGGCCTTGTCGCGCTCGGTTGCGCCAAGAACACGGTCGACCTTCAGGTGATGGCGGGTCATCTCCTGAAGGCCGGATGCGTGCTCGCTTCGCAGCCCGATGACGCTGACGTGATCCTTGTGAACACGTGCGCGTTCATCGAGGCCGCGCGCGAGGAGGCGGTGGAGGAGATTCTCCGCGCGTGCGAGCTGAAGCGGGCCGGACGCTGCCGGGCCGTGGTCGTCTCGGGCTGCTTCGCGCAGCGCTACGGCGACAGGCTGACGGAGGCGTTCCCGGACGTGGACGCGTTTCTCGGCATAGACGCGCTCGACAAGATCGCGGCCATCGTCCATCGCGCGCTCGGCAAGACGAAGGCGAACGTCGCCGTGCCGCCGGGAATGCCGAAGAAGCTGTTCGCCCCGCCGGTTCCCGCCCTGCGCCTCACGGGATCGGCGTTCGCCTACCTGAAGATCGCGGAAGGGTGCGCGCACCGCTGCGCGTACTGCGCCATCCCTGCGATCCGCGGGCAGTACCGCTCGCGGCCGCTGCGCTCGATCGTGGCGGAGGCGCGCGCGCTGCTGGCGACAGGCGTGAAGGAGCTGAACGTAATCGCGCAGGATCCGCTGCTCTACGGAGTGGACCTCAAGAACGGCTCCGACATCGTAAAGCTGCTGCGCGCGCTCGACAGGCTGAAGGGCGACTTCTGGCTGCGCGTCCTCTACGCCTACCCGAGCGAGATATCAGACGCCTTTATAGACTGGATGAACACGTCGCCGCACGCGGTCAAGTACATAGACGTGCCGATCCAGCACACCGATCCGCAGATACTCAAGGCGATGGCCCGCGGATCTGCCGTGGAGGCGACGCTCTCGGCCGCCGAACGCCTGCGTGCGGCAGTGCCCGGCGTGACGCTGCGGACCACCGTGCTCACTGGCTTCCCGGGCGAGACGAACGACTCGTTCGCGAAGCTGCTGATGGACGTCAAGCGCATGAAGTTCGACCATCTGGGGGCGTTCGCGTTCTCGCCGGAGGAGGGCACGGCCGCAGCGGAGATGGACGGGTGCCCGCCGCCGGCTGTCGCGGCCAAGCGCGCGCGGACGGTGATGTCCGCGCAGCGCAAGGTGTGGGCAGAGAAGGCGAAGGGCTACGTCGGCAAGACCTTCCGCGCTCTAGTGGTGGCCCCAGGGGTCGCGAGGCTCGAAAGCCAGGCGCCCGACGTGGACGGCGTGGTCCGCCTGAAGGGCGCCGCTCCTGTAGGCTCGTTCGCGGAAGTGAGAATCACGAAGGCGGACGGGTTCGATTTCTGCGCAGCAATAGCGTAGCACTTTGCGAGGGTGGCTGTTTCGCAGGTAGACGTCAGCCGCAACACGGTGAGGAAGTATCTCTGGGCGCGTGGTGCAAGGCGATGAAGATAAGGGACACTTCAAATTGATGCCTCCATTTCACCCCAAATTATGATAGACTACGTGCATGAAAATTACGGTTGCCCAAGGGGATATCACGACGTTGGCGGTTGATGCCATCGTCAACGCGGCGAACCAGGTGATGCTGGGCGGCGGTGGTGTTGATGGCGCAATCCATCGCGCCGCCGGACGAGAGCTTTACGAAGCGTGCCTCAAGGTGCCAGAGGTGCGCCCTGGCGTGCGGTGCCCCACCGGCGAGGCGCGCATCACGCCGGGCTTCAGGCTGCCCGCGAAATTCGTGATCCACACTGTGGGCCCCGTCTATCGCGATGGCCAGCACGGCGAACCAGAAAAATTAGCGAACTGCTATCGCAACTCGCTTGCCCTCGCGGCGGAGAACGGCTGCACGTCCATCGCCTTCCCCTGCATCTCCACAGGCATCTATGGTTATCCAAAAGAAGAAGCCGCGCAGATTGCCGTGCGCGAGGTGAAGGCGTTTCTGGGGGAGGGTCGCGCTCCTGCGCGACCGGAAATGGAAGTGATCTTCTGCTGCTTCTCGGAACGTGATGCCAATGTCTATCGGTCGCTCATCGCATGACCACATTCCTCTCCAACCGTGAAATCTACGAGCGGGTGATCCGAGAGACCGTGCCGCAGGCGCGCGAACGGCTGTGGATCGCAACTGCCGATATCAAGGACATGTATGTAGATTCTTGCGGGCGCGACATGGTGCCGTTTCTGGAGGTGCTGGCGGGGATGGTGAAACGCGGGATCGAGGTGCGGCTCATCCATGCGAAGGATCCGGGGCCGAACTGGCGGGAGGACTTCGACCGCTATCCCGGCTTGTGGGAGGGGATGGAGCGGATGCTGTGTC
>CAMPAF010000030.1 GCA_946631535.1 uncultured Verrucomicrobiota bacterium | reverse complement strand
CGTTCGTGTTCGGCATCGACCCCATCTGGTGCAAGCTCATCACCGCCGCCGCCTTCGGCGCATACGTGTTCGTCGGCGGATACGTGGCGGTGGTGAAGGCGGACGTCGTGCAGTTCTGCGCGATCGTGATCGGCTTCGGGATCATCGCATGGAAGGCGATTCCGCTCGCGGGCGGCTACGGGGAGATCGCGCGCACGTTCGCCGAAGCCGGCAAGCCCGGCGCGATGGGATTCTACGGCCTAGGCAGCTACGGCGTGATGGCCGGCATCTCGCTCGTTCTCGCGATGACGATGAGCGTGCTCGGATGCCCCGGCAACCGCACGCGCATCTACATGGCGCGCGACACGACTCCCGACGCCGATCGCGTGGCGGCCGTCCTAGCCGCTCGCGGCGGCTGAACTTTTTGAAACAAGGCAAAATGGAATACGAAGGATGTTTATTCAGATGAAAAAAACAAAGATGGCGCTGGTGTCTGCAATCATCGGCGTTTGCGCGGTATGGTCTGCCTGCGCGGCCTGGAATCCGGGCGAACCGGTGACGACATACTGGGCCGGCCCCGGTTTCCCCGGAAACGAAAGGCTTTCCGACAGATGGCTTGTCCAGCTTAAGGAGGGCGGCTTCAACACCGTGTGGGCGATGACGCCGGAGGAACTGGACCTTGCGGCCAAGTACGGGATGCGCGCCATCTACAAGCCCAAGGCGCTCTGCGACAGGAAGATATTTCTCAACATCGACGATCCGGCGTCGGAGGCGGCAATGGAGGCGATGGTCAACCGCGTGAAAGACCATCCGGCTCTCTATGTCTACGAACTCTATGACGAACCGGCGGCGGGGCTTTTCGCATCGCTCGCCCACACGAAAGAATGGCTTGCCCGCCACGATCCAAACCATGCCGCGTGGGTCAATCTGCTGCCGACATACGCGAACAACAAGCAGCTCGGCGTGAACGGCGAGATCATCCGCGCCTACTGGGAACATGTTCGCCTCTTCGGCGAAATCTACCGTCCGGACTTTCTGACGTATGACCATTACCAGTTCCAGAACGGCGGCGACTCCGCGCACTACTTTCTGAACCTGGGCATTATCCGCCAGAACGCGAGCGCGTTGGGCGTGCCGTTCTTCAACGGCGTGCAGGCCTGCACGTGGCGACCGGGAGAGGCCGCCTCGCCCAGGGCCCCGCGCATCCCGGGGCCGGACGAGATGCGCTATCTCGTCTATACGACGGCTGCATACGGCGCGCACGGCATCTACTACTACGTCTATTGCCACAGGGGACACGAAGGCTCCATCGTCTCGACGAACGGTACGCCGGACGTCAAATACGAGGTAATCAAGACGCTCAATCGCGAGTTCATCGCCATCGCGAAAGAGTTGTCCCCGCTCAAGTTCGTCGGCGCCTACCACCAGGGGCTGCAGGCGCCTGGCACGACGCCCTACTGTGAACAGGCGTTACTGAAGCTGACGCCGGAAACGCCCGCCGCCGAACTCAAACAGGGACAGGAATTGACTGACACGACGCTGGTGACGCGCTTTGACGCCCCAGGCCGGCCGACACACCTGATGGTCGTGAACCTGGACTACCGCCGGGATCGCAAGCTACACGTGAAGACTCCTGCCTCAGCGGAGCGTTTTAATGCACAGGATCGTTCGTGGTCTTCAGTCGGTTCGTCATTTGATCTCGACTTGACGCGCGGATCGGGCGTGCTGTTGCGTTTGGCCCGGTAAGTCGCTCCATCTGATTGGACTGCAGTCCACAAGGCCCTTCTTACTAGGAAAGGAAAATATGAAACTAACTGGATTGATTCCCCCGATGGTCACGCCGCTTGATGCAAAGCGGCGGCTAGACAAGAAGGGAACGAGGAACATGGTTCACCACCTGATGAAGGGCGGCGTGGACGGCATCTTCCTCCTCGGCACGACGGGCGAGGGCCCGCACCTCTCGTATGCCATCCGCGAAGAGCTGGTGAAGACGGTCTGCGCGGAGGTGCGCAAGCTTGGTAGGGCGCGCTCGCCGAGCGCACCGCACGCCGACATTCCCGTCCTCGTGGGCATCACCGAAACCGATCTGGACGACGCTGTGGCGTTTGCCGCCAAGTGCAAGTCGTACGGCGCTTCGGCCGTGGTGGCCGCGCCGCCGTACTACTTCAAGCTCACACAGGCGGAATGCGTGGCGTGGTTCACGGAGATGGCCGACCGCCTGCCGCTGCCGCTCGTGATCTATGACATGCCCGCGCACACGGACACGATCATCGAACCGGCGACGATCGCGAAGCTTGCCGCGCATCCCAACATCATCGCGATGAAGGACTCCAGCTCCATCATTGCGCTCTTCAACAAGTTCCGCATCGCACTCGAACCGTTTGCGGACAAGTTCTCGCTCTTCATGGGCCCAGACGAGGCGATGGGCGAGGCGGTGCTGCTTGGCGCGGACGGCGGGGTCTGTACGGGCGCGAACCTGTGGCCTGCCCAGTTCAAGGCGATGTACCTGGCTGCAAAGGCAGGCGATGTGGAGAATGTGCGTCGCCTCCAGCGGTTCACCACGATGTCGTCCAACCTGCTGTATGGTCTCGGACAGGGACAGATCGGGTTTCTCAAGGGCGTCAAGTGCGCGCTGGCCGAGATGGGCCTCATCCAGAACGTCCTCTCCGCGCCGTTCACGCCGTTCGCCGGACGCGAACGTGAGCATGTGAAGGCTGCGCTCAAGAAGCTGAGACGCGAGGGAATTATGCTATAATTCCCCTTGCATGAAAGCAGGGATCACAATCTTCGCCATGTCGGCAGCTCTCGCGATGGCGCTGCCGGCGGCGACGCGCACGTGGACTGGCGGCGGCGACGGTGCCACGTGGACGGATCCAACCAACTGGGGCGGCATCGTGCCTGCTGCGGGCGACAAGGCGTCGTTCGCTCCCGCCGACATGCTCACCATCAACTCAAACATAGCATTCACAGGCGACATCTCTTTCGATGTCTCATCCGGTACCGTGATCCTCGCTGGAGTCGTCTCGGGTTCGGGCGGCATCACGAAGAGCGGTTCGGGCACGCTCTACCTCGCCAACCGCGCCAACACGCACGACGGCTTGATGACGGCGTCGGGCGGTACGCTCTATTGCCGGTCCTTCGCCGCCGTCACGCTGAACAGCGGCACTTTGCGCCTCTACGGCACGGGCGTGTTCGAGACGGACCGGCCGATCCGCCAGAACGGCAACGCCCAGTTCTACGTCAACGACGCCACGGACACGCTCGTCGTCAACGGTCCGTGGACGGGACGGTGCGCCGTGCGCGGCGGCGGCACGTGCCGTTTCACGCGCCATCTCGCGGCAGGCGACATCTCGTCATGCGTCCGCACGGACAAGGGCGTGACGGAGTTCCTGTGCCCGACCAACTCTTTCACGTGCGACGTGACTGTGAACGACGGCACGTTCCGGGTCGTGTCGCTCGCGGGGAAGGGCGCCCCCTCCGCGCTCGGCGCCGGCAACCAGATCACGCTCGGGCAGCGCGAGTACAAGAACACCGGCTGTATCAGCTACTGCGGCACGGCGGACGCGCGCTGCAACCGCGACGTCGTCGTGTGCGGCTACACCAACAGCAGCCTGACGGCCGAGCACCACGGCGGACGCCTCCGCAACGAGACGACGGGGACGTGCGTGACGTACGACGGCGCGTTCACGGTGAACTGCCGTGCGGAGTACCCCAAGGCCATGCCCGTGCTCTATCTCGACGGCGTGGGCGACGGGCGCATCGAGTCGGCCCTGCCCGCGCGGATGCTGCTTGTCAAGGAGGGGACGGGCACGTGGACGCTCGCCGGCGCGAACGCGCTGACGGGCGGCGTGAGCGTGCTCGCGGGGCGTCTCGACGTGGACGGCTCCGTCTCGACCCCCTGCGTCGTCACGAACGGCGCCGCGTTCGGCGGCACGGGCAGCGTGTCGCGCCTGACGCTCGCCTCCGGCGCCCGGCTCGCGTTCACGCCGGGGCGGGCGCCGCTCGCCGTGGGCGCGCTCGCGTGCGGCGGCGCCGTGGCGGTGGACGTGCTCGCCGCGGCCGCGCCCGGCACGTACACGCTGATGACATGGACGAACAACGACGCGCCGACCTTCACGCTGGGCGACGCGCCGCGGCGGACTTCTCTGGAGGTGTCGGGCAACGCGCTTCGCCTGCGCGTCGTGGAAGGGCGCATCTACACGCTCGGCGCGAGTGACGCGCAGGGGACGACCTCCTTCAACACCGTGGGGCACTGGGTCCTGCAGTCCGACGGCACGACGCCGGCCGATTCGCCGCCCTGCGCGGGCAACGACTACGTGCTGAGCCGCATGATGCGCTCGCCGGAGAATTCGTCCGTAAACCACGTGGTGTTCGGCGGCGACACGCTCACGCTCACGGGAAGCGGCAACCTGATGTGGAAGATGAGGACCGGACAGTCGATGACGGTCTCGAACCTCGTCGTCGCCGGCACGGGCGTCCTGAACAACGGACTCGACAAGTCGATTGCGCGGCTGCGCGGGCGCATCTCGATCGCCTCCGGGCGGACGCTCCGCGTGGGTGTGGGCGAACCCAACTCGCGCGGCTACGTGGTGGAGTCAGAAATCTCCGGTGGGGCCGACACGACGCTCAAGTCGGAAATGACCCTCACGAACAGCGTGGTGAGCAAATACAAGAGCGTGTCGTACGAGGGCGACAACCGCGGCTTTTTCGGACGCCACCAGATCACCGGCAACGGCCAGTTCTACGTGACCCGGCAGGAGAACCTCGGCACGCCGCCCGCGACGCTCCGCGCCGACAGCATGACGTTCGGGGGCGCCACCTGGTGCGTCACGAACGACCTCACGCTCGCCTCGACGAACTGGGGCGTCACGGTGAACCCGTTCACGCCGAACGCCGACGCGGTGGGCGTGGACCGGACGCTCGGGCTCTGCTTCTCCGTGAGCGCCTCGCGCACAGCGACGCTGGCGTGTCCGTTCTTCGGCACGGCGCCGATCGTCAAGGACGGCCCCGGCACGCTGGTGCTCGCGGGCGCGCTTGGCGGACACGGCAGCGGGATGCGGCTCGTGGACGGGGCGCTCGGCTTCGGCGCGCGGGCGGTAGCGCTGCGCGCGCTCGACTGGCGCGGCGGCAAGCTGCTAGTCGACCTCATGGGCGCGGAGCCCGCCGTGCCGCGCGTGACGTTCACGGAGTCGCTGATGGCCACGAACGGCGCGACCCTCGGCGTGAAGCTCGCGCGGGCCGCGCTGGCACCCGGAGAGAGCTACGCTCTCGTGTGCGCGCCGGGCACGACGCTTTCGGCGTTGAAGGCGAACAGCCGTCTCTCGTGCGAGACGTACGGCGGCGTGAAGGGCGTGTTCGCGGTTGCGAGCGGGGGCGACGGCACTGAGACACTGACCTTCACGGCCACGAACGCCGTCACGGAGGCGAACAAACTGCCGCTCGTCCCGCGCGCGGACCTTGTGGCGGACGTGCGTGCGCTGGGTCCGCATCCGCGCCTCTTCGCGGACGCGGCCGGCTTCCAGGCGCTGCGCGACGGAGTGTCCACGAACGCGCTCCTGCGCCAGGGCGCCGAACACGTGGCGGCCGCGGCGAACCGTCTGCTCGCGGCCGCGCCGGTGGAGTACAAGCTCGACGTGAGCGGGAAGCGTCTCCTCGACGTGAGCCGCACCGCGCTCTTCCGCATCTCCACGCTCGCGATGGCGTACCGCCTCTACGGCAACGCGGCGCACCTTGCGCGCGCGGTGGAGGAGATGCGCGCCGTGTGCGCGTTCGAGACGTGGCATCCCTCGCATTTCCTCGACGTGGCGGAGATGTCGCTCGCCGTCGCGATCGGATACGACTGGCTGTGGGAGTACATGGACGGCCCGACGCGCGCGGAGATCGCCGCCGCGCTCCGGAAGTACGGGCTCGACGCGTCGCGCGAGAACCAGAGCTGGATCACGGTCGTCAACAACTGGGGCCAGGTGTGCCATGCGGGCATCCTTGCTGCGGCGCTTGCGCTGGCCGAGGACGATCCCGTGGGGACGGCCGCGTTCGTGCAGCGGTGCATCGAGCGCCTGCCCACGCCGATGGCCGAGCTTGCGCCGAACGGCAACTACCCGGAGGGACCGGGCTACTGGAACTACGGGATGGAGTTCAACGTGGTCGCCATCGCGTTGCTCGAACACGCGTTCGGCCACTCCTACGGGCTGGTGGACCTGTCGGGTTTCCAGGCGTCGGGCGCGTACATGGATCTCGTGACCGGACCGAGCGGCGCCACGTTCAACTATGCGGACGGCTCGTCGGGCCGGTCCGCCACCTTCGCCATCTGGTGGTATGCGTCGCGGTTCGGGTGCCCGGACCTGCTTGCCTACCGCGAGCTCGGCCTCTATCGCTCCTACACGGCGTTGACGCGGAACGGGTCCGGGACCAACCGGCTCTTCCCGCTTGCGCTCTTCTGGGTGCGGGAGCCGCCGGACGGGACGTCCCCGTCCGGCCCGCTCGTCTGGAACTCGCAGGGCAAGATGCCCATTGTGATCCAGCGTTCGAGCTGGAACGACGAGACGGCGATGTTCGTGGGGCTGAAGGGCGGGTCGCCGTCGGGCAACCACGGGCACATGGACGGCGGCTCGTTCATCCTCGACGCGCACAAGATCCGCTGGGCCGTGGATCTCGGATCCGAGAACTATTCGCCGATCGAGGCCAATCCGGCCATCGGCAACGCGCTGTGGTCGATGTCGCAGGATTCGAAGCGCTGGTGGATATTCCGTCTGAACACGTGGAGCCACAACGTGCCGATGATCGACGGCTGCCAGCAGTGGGTGAAGGGGGTGGGTGCCGTGACGCAGGTGACATCGGGCACATGGGGCTCGCGCGCCGTGCTGGATCTTTCTTCGCTCTACACGAACGCGACATCTGTCGTGCGAACAGGCACGATGGCGGCGGACGGGCGCAGCTACCTGCTGCGCGACGTGATCAGCGGCGTGCGTCAGGGCGGGGTTGTTCGCTGGGCGATGATCACGAAGGCGACGCCGGAGATCGACGGCCCGCGCGTGACGCTTCGCCAGGACGGCAAGGAGCTGCGCCTTGAGCAGTGCGGCGAGCAGATTGGCGTGTGGCAGGCGCAGTCGGCCGCGGGGCCGAACAGCTGGGACAACGCCAACGCGGGCTGCACGCAGCTGACGTTCACCGTGATTGCGCCGGCGTCGCGGACGGTGGATATGGCGGTGCGCTTCGTCGCATCGACAATGCACCTCATCCTGATACGATGAACTCGCGCCTATGCCGAGAAGGCGTTGAGAGTCTCGAGGTATCCGGCGGGGTTGCCGATGTCGTGGCGGTGGCCGGGATAGCGGTAGCCGTAGACGGACTTCTCGGCCAGCAGGCGGCGGATGGAGTCGGTGAGCTGTATCTCTCCGCCGTGGCCGGGCGTCTGCGTGGCAAGGAGGTCGAAGATGGCGGGGTCGAGCAGGTAGCGTCCGGCGATGGCGAGCCGAGATGGGGCCGCTTCCGGGGCTGGCTTCTCCACGAGATCATCGAGCTTCCACACGCGCTCGTCCACTTGCGAGCCCTTGACGATGCCGTAGCGGGACACCTTCTCCAGCGGCACTTCCTCGAGGCCGACAACCGACGCACCGCCGTGGGCGCGGGAGATTGCCGCCATGGCGGCGGAAGGGGGCTCGCCGGAGACCAGCGCGTCGCCGAGCAGCACGAGTACCGGTTCGCGTTCCTGCGCGAGGAGCGGGGCGCCCTGCAGGACTGCGTGGCCAAGGCCGCGCTGTTCGGTCTGCCAGGCCCAGCGGATGCGTGAGGCGAGCTCGGTGTCGCCGTCGAAGTACTTGCGGACGATCTCCTTCTCTGGCGAGACGACGATCACCACCTCGTCCGCGCCGGCGGCGAGGGCTTCCTCGACGATAAGCTGGATTGCGGGCTTGGCGCCGACCGGCAGCATCTCCTTGGGCACCACCCGCGTGACAGGCAGGAAGCGCGTGCCGTGTCCTGCCGCTGGAATGAGGGCTTTCATGCCGCACATGATACCATAAGCCCCCGCGTTCAGGCAACGTCTGCGGCATGTTACAAAATGTGATATACTAGAGAACCATGAGCACGAACAACCGCATCCACGCCATAAACGCGATCGCCGAACGCCGTCCGGACGTTCCGCTGGCGACGCTTCCGGCCGACACCTCGCTGCAGACGTACGGCGACGACGTGTTCGGAGAGAAGGAGATCCGCGCCTTCCTGCCGAAGTCCGCCGCCGCGAAGCTCCTGGCAACGGTGAACGACGGCAAGCCGCTTGATCCGTCCATCGCCGCCGACGTGGCGCACGCGATGAAGGAGTGGGCCCTCTCCAAGGGCGCCACTCACTTCACGCACTGGTTCCAGCCTCTCACCGGCGGCACGGCCGAGAAGCACAACTCCTTCATTGAGCCGGCTGGCACGGCGCGCGCCATCCAGGCGTTCAGCGGCAAGAACCTGATCGGCGGCGAGGCCGACGCTTCGTCCTTCCCGTCGGGCGGACTGCGCTCCACGTTCGAGGCTCGCGGCTACACGGCGTGGGATCCCACCAGTCCGGCGTTCATCAAGCGCCACGCAAACGGGGCGACGCTCTGCATCCCGACGGCTTTCTGCGCGCACACGGGCGAGGCGCTCGACTCAAAGACGCCGCTTCTTCGCTCAGTGCAGGCGCTCACGAAGGCGCTGAAGAGGCTCATGGCCCACTTCGGCCAGCCCGACGGGCGCGTGTCCGTGACGCTGGGCGCGGAGCAGGAATACTTTCTCATCGACCGCGGATTCTACCTGCAGCGTCCCGACCTGCTGCAGACCGGCAGGACCGTGTTCGGGGCGGCGCCCGCGAAGCACCAGCAGCTCGACGACCACTACTACGGCGCCATCCGTCCGCGAATCCTGAAGTTCATGACGGAGGTGGAGGCGCAGCTGTGGAAGTTGGGCATCCCCGCCAAGACGCGCCACAACGAGGTGGCGCCAGCGCAGTTCGAGCTTGCGCCGATCTTCGAGGACCTCAACCTCGCCGTCGACCACAACATGCTCATCATGGAGGTGCTGCGTCGCACTGCGGAGCGCAACGGACTCGAGTGCCTCCTGCACGAGAAGCCTTTCTTCGGCATCAACGGTAGCGGCAAGCACTGCAACTGGTCCATCGCCTATGGCGGGCGCAACCTGCTGGAGCCCGGCACGAACCCGAAAGAGAACGCGATCTTCCTGACGGTGCTGCTCGCGGTCATCCGCGCCATCGACCTGCACGCCGATCTCCTGAGGGCGTCGACGGCCGGCGCCGGCAACGACCACCGGCTGGGCGGCAACGAGGCGCCGCCCGCAATCCTCTCCATCTTCCTCGGCGACGACCTGAGCGCCGTGGTGAAGGCCATCGAGACCGATCCGGTTACTTCGGGAGGGACGCGCGCCCGCGCGTCCGGTCGCGCAGGGGCGCGCCCATCCCTGAAGATCGGCGTCGACACGCTGCCGCCGCTGCCGCGCGACACGACCGACCGCAACCGCACGTCGCCCTTCGCGTTCACAGGCAACAAGTTCGAGTTCCGCGCGCCCGGCTCGTCGCAGAACTGCGCCCAGAACCAGATGGTGCTGAACACGATCGTGGCCGAGTCGCTGGATGCGCTCTCGGACAAGCTCGACGCGATGCCGGGCGACTTCAACACGAACCTGCAGAAGCTTCTGCAGCGGCTCATCCGCGCCCACAAGCGGGTGCTCTTCGCGGGCGACGGCTACTCTGCGGCCTGGCAGAGGGAGGCGGCCGCGCGCGGCCTGCCGGACCTGCCAGACACCATTTCCGCCATCGCGCCTCTGAAGGTGCCAGCGAATCAGGCGCTCTTCGAGAAGTACGGCGTCCTGACCCGCAGCGAGATGGACAGCCGCTACGAGATCGCGCTCGAGGACTACGAGCGGCGCGTGAGGATTGAGGGCGGCGTGGCGCTCGAGATCGCGCGCTCCATGATCCGGCCCGTGGTGGCGGACGAGTTCTCGAAGCTCGCGACGGCGATATCCATCGCTAAGAAGGACGGCCTCAAGGTGGGCGTGACTGGCCTGAAGGCGCTTTCGCTCAAGCTGGGCGCGGGGCTCGACGACCTGCACGTGAAGTGCGAGCGGCTCGACAAGGCCCTCGCGAAGGGAGGCGCGAAGGAAATTCTCGCGGCGATGGGCGACCTGCGCCGGACAGTCGACGCGCTGGAGTACCTTGTGGACGACTCGCGCTGGCCTTTGCCGAAGTACCGCGAGATGCTGTTTGTCTATTGACGGAGGAAACATGAAGAAGATAGTTGCTGTTGCTGTTGGACTGGCGGCGCTTGCGTCGTCGGCGGAGATGCCCGCCCTCGCGCGGACAGCGCTGGAGAAGCCGATGCTTCCTGGCGGCTCGGGACAGATGTCGTACCTGACGGCCTTCAACGAGGTCGAGGCTGCCGACGCGGCGGCGGACGACGCCTGGCGCAAGCTGAAGACGCGCGCGGAGTACGACGCCTACCGCGCCAGGATGTGCGCGAAGATGGTCGAGGCCGTGGGCGGATTCCCGGCGAGGACGCCGCTCAACGCCAAGGTCGTCGCGACGGTTCCGCGCGACGGCTACCGCATCGAGAAGATACTCTTCGAGAGCCTGCCCGGCGTGTACGTGACGGGCCTACTCTACATCCCCGACTCGCCGGAGTTCAAGCCTCCATATCCGGCGTTCCTAGTCACATGCGGCCACAGCGGCAACGGGAAGGGATCTGACGGATACCAGCGCGCGTGCGTGCAGGGCGTGAAGCAGGGCATGGTCGCGTTCATCTACGATCCGATCTCGCAGGGCGAGCGGATGCAGGTGCCGGACACCGCCAACGTCCACGGACACAACCGGTTCGGGGTCAACGCCCTGTTGCTGGGACGCTCGACGGCGCAGATGCGCATCTATGACGGCATGAGGGCGATCGACTACCTGCAGTCGCGCCCCGACGTCAAGCCCGACCACATCGGCTACATGGGCAACTCGGGCGGCGGCACGATGACCTCTCTCATCATGGCCGTCGAGCCGCGCGTCATCGCAGCCGCGCCATCGTGCTACCTCACGTCGATCCGCGAGGTCGTCGACCACGTCGGTCCGCAGGACGCCGAGCAGTGCATCTTCGGGCAACTCGCCTTCGGGCTCAATCACGCCTCGTTCGTGCTGATGCAGGGACAACCCGTGCTGATGCACTGTTGCCACAACGACGCATTCCCATTCATGGGATCGCGCCAGACATACCGTACGGTGGCGGAGACGGTGGCGAACCTCGGCCTCGGGACCGACCGTTACGGCATGACGGACGTGCCTGGGCCGCACGGCTGGAAGGAGTCTACGCGCGCGTCGTCCGTCCAGTGGATGCGCCGCTGGCTGGTTGACGACGCCTCTGCGCTGCCGATCGACGTTGCCGCCTGCCGTCGGCTCGACATCGGCTTCGAGATCGCGAAGGTCGACCACGGTCTCGACAAGCCCGACTACAACGTGACGCCGAACGGCAAGGTGTCCGAGCTGCCGGGCTTCCGCAGCATCTACGAACTTCTCAAGGACGATCTGAAGAAGGCTCTGAAGGGTCGCGCTCCTGGGCGACCGCAGGCAGATATGGTCCGCCGCGCCGCGGGGATTCGTCTGCCGGAGGAAGTGAAGGCGACGGCAGTGGAGATCTCTCGGAAAGAGGCTGGCGACCTAACCGTTGCGAAGACCGCGTTCCAGTTCGATGGCGGCCTGCTGGTGCCGGCCGTGACGCTTGCGCCGAAGGGTGCGACGAAGGCGCCCGTGCTGCTAGTGGGCGATGCCGGGCGTGGCGCGCTGCGCGAACGCGCGGAGGCGCTGCTTGCGGACGGCACGCCTGTGGTGGTGGCCGATCTCATCGGCTCTGGCGAGATCGGCTCGGTCAAGCACAAGTTCTACGGCGCGAAGAACGAGGACGAGGAGATCGCCGTGCTGTACTACATGCTCGGCAAGTCGCTCGTGGGCGTTCGCGCGGAGGAGCTGCTCTCCATCGCCGCCAGAATCAAGGCGGAGTTCGGGGCTGCGCCGCGCGTGGTGGCGTGCGGACGGATGTCGATTCCGGCGGCGCACGCGTTCGCCGCCGCACCTGGGACGATCGCGGGCGTGGAGACCGTGAATCCGCCCGAAAGCTGGACGGAGGTGGTGGAGCAGAGCATCGCGTATCCCTACGCGAACGCCGTCAACGGCGCGCTCCTCCACTACGACTGGACGGACCTTTTGAAATGAGAAGCTAAAGCAAAGGAGAAACATCATGAAAATGCAGAGACGTGAATTCATTTCGGCAGCCGCGAGCGCGTTGGCACTCGGTAGCTTGCCTGCGGCGGCGAAGGTCAAGCAGCCCGAGCCGAAGTTCCTGTGGTCGTACCTCGCGCACTTCGGAGTCAACTCGTGGAAGGACGTGCCGCTGGAGACGCAGGATCCGAACATGGACGAGAAGTGGCTCACGCGCTGTTGCGCGAACCATGTGCGCTTCGACGAGCCGTCGTGGGGCCGCCTCTCGGCAGCGCTGGCGAAGGCCGGCTGCAACCAGATCATCATCGACCTCGCCGAGATCGTCGAATATCCCAGCCATCCGGAACTGGCGGTGAAGGGCAGCTGGAGCGTGGACAGGCTTCGCAAGGAGCTGGACCGCCTGCGCGGCATGGGTTTCGAGGTGATCCCGAAGATGAACTTCTCCGCCTGCCACGACACGTGGCTCAAGGAGTACCACCGCATGGTGTCCACGAAGAAGTACTACCAGGTTTGCGAGGATCTGATCAAGGACGTGGCGGAGATATTCGACCATCCGCGGTTCTTCCACCTCGGTTACGACGAGGAGACTGCCAGCCACCAGAGGTCGCACCTCTTCGCGGTCTGCCGCCAGGGCGAGCTGTGGTGGCACGACTTCCTCTGGTTCGCGAAGGTGACGGAGAAGACGGGATGCCGCCCGTGGATCTGGAGCGACTACTGCTGGCACCACAAGGACGAGTTCATGAAGCGCATGCCGAAGAGCGTGCTTCAGTCCAACTGGTACTACGGCGCGCAGTTCGACGTCTCGAAGATGAGCGAGGGCAGCCGTCCTCACGTGCAGACGTACGAGGACCTCGACAAGGCCGGCTTCGAGCAGGTGCCGACCGGATCCAACTGGTCGTGCGACACGAACTTCGCCGACACGATCAAGTACTGCGACGAGCACTGCTCCAAGGAGCGCATCAAGGGCTTCATGATGGCACCTTGGACGCGCACGTTCGCCATCCACGAGGCGAAGTCGATGGAGGCGATCGCGCAGATGGCCGCCGCCATCAAGGTGCGGGGCTAGGTCGTAATCCTGCAGGTGGTGGGCCAATGCCATGAATACCGATAACGAATCCGTGCTGCAAGCCATTCGGAGGCTCGAAAAGAGCATCCTCGAGGATGGCAAGGTAGACAAGGCCGAAACCGAACTGTTGCTCCGCTTCGCGAAGCCCCTGGCGGCGACGAATTCCGACATGGCGGATTTCGTCCGCGCCCTCGAGGACGTGCGCGCAGACGGTATCATTACGCCCGACGAGTCGATTCGCATCGGCGCCCACCTGAAATGGCTCGCGAGAGAGACGTCCCCGGTCGAACCCGACAAAGGGTTCCTGGGGCGTCTCTTCAAGCTGAACCGCAACCGCACGACCGTCCGGACGGAGATCGTGGCGGGTATCACCACGTTCATGACGATGGCGTACATCTTGGCCGTGAACCCGAACATCCTCTCGGATGCGGGAATCCCGCGCGGCGGCGTGTTCGTGGCGACTGCGGTGGCGGCCGTGATAGGCACGCTCCTGATGGCGTTCATGTCGAACTACCCGTTCGTCCTCGCGCCGGGGATGGGCCTCAACGCCTTCCTCACGTACAGCGTGGTGCTGGGCATGGGGTATAGCTGGCAGTTTGCGCTCCTGGCTGTATTTGTGGAGGGTCTGATTTTTCTCGCGCTGTCGCTCACGCCGGTGCGCGAGGGCATCTTCAACGCGATTCCGATTTCGCTCAAGAAGGCTGTCTCGGCGGGAATAGGCCTTTACATCTGCCTGATCGCGATGAAGACGGCGGGGATTGTCGTGGACAACCAGGCTACGCTCGTCGCGATGGTCCGCTTCAAGGATGTCTCTTTCCACACCCACGGCATCTGCGCCCTGCTGGCGCTCGCCGGCACAGTCTTCACCAGCTTTCTGCTTGTCAAGGGCTGGAAGGGGGCGATCCTTCTGGGCATCATCTTCACGTGGGGGCTCGGTATTGTCGCGCAGGCGTGCGGCATATATGTGCCTGACCCTGCCGCCAAGTTCTTTTCCCTCTATCCCGATTTCTCGTTCCAGGGACTTGCCCAGAATTTCAGTGAGTTTTGGCAGACCATAGGCGCGATCTTCAACCCTGCGGGCTGGTCGCACGGCACGGGCGAGACGATGCGCTCGGGATGGACGCTCGTCACGTCGCTCGACTTCTTCGTGGTGATGTTCGCGTTCTTCTTCGTGGACCTCTTCGACACACTCGGCACCCTTATCGGCGTCTCGATGAAGGGCGGCTTTCTCGACAAGGAAGGAAAGCTGCCGCGCATCTCGGGCGCGCTCTGCGCCGATGCGATCGCAACAGCCACCGGCGCCGTCCTAGGCACATCCACGACCACCACCTATGTGGAATCCGCATCTGGCGTGATGGCGGGCGGCAAGACGGGCCTGACCGCCGTCACTTCCGCAGCCTTCTTCGCGATTGCGATCCTCTTTGCGCCTGTGTTCCTTGCAATTCCCGGCTTCGCCACCGCACCGGCCCTCATCGTGGTGGGCTACATGATGCTTTCGTCGTGTTCCGACATCGATTGGCGTGACGCGGGCGATGCCGTGCCGGCGTTTCTCGCCATCGTGGCCATGCCGTTCACGTACTCCATTTCGGACGGCATCATGTTCGGCGTCATTTCGTATACGGTCATCAACTTGCTTGCCCGCAACTTCAAAAAGATCCACTGGGTCATGTACATACTCACAGTGGTCTTCATCGCCAAGTACGCGCTCATGTGATGCGGAACCGTCGCGCGGGAGCGCGACCCTCCCGCGCGGGCGGCGATCCATGATCAGAAGAGGGCGCGGACGGCGTCGTCAATTCCGGCTACGTCGACCACCTGCGTCTGCGTCACGGGAGCCTTCTCCAGCGCCGCGAATGCGGGCGGCGGGTTCGTGAGAACATTCGTGCCGAACGCCTTGAGGCATGTCTCCGGGAACTTGTATGGCGTAGCCGTGGCGGCTACGACGCAGGGAAGTCCGTCCTTCGGATAGCCGAGCTTGCGGGCGACTGCGGTTGCGACCGCGGTGTGGGGGTCGAGAACGTAGCCGCAGCGCTCGCGCATGAGGCGCATCTCGGCCTCGGTCTCCTCGGGTGTCGCGAACGCGCCGACGAAATCGGTTTGGAGCCTTTCTGTGGCGGCGGTGGAGAGCGAGTAGCGGCCCGTGGCCGCGAAGTCGTCCATGAGCCTCTTCACGGCCGCGCCGTCGCCGTCGTTGACGAGCCACAGGAGGCGCTCCACGTTGGAGCTCTTGCGGATGTCCATCGATGGCGAGTTCGTGACGGTGAACTTGTCGCCGGGGTCGTATGTGCCGATGGCGATGAAGCGCGTGAGGACGTCGTTGATGTTCGAGGCGCAGACGAACTTGCGGACCGGTGCGCCGAGCAGCTTCGCGTAGTAGGCGGCAAGGATGTTGCCGAAGTTGCCGCTGGGGACGACGACGTCGAATTCCTGTCCAACCTTCGCCGCGGCATGTAGGTAGTAGGCCACCTGCGGGACGAGCCGGCCGATGTTGATGGAGTTGGCCGAGGAGAGGAGGATGCCGGCGGACTCGGCGGCGGAGCGGATGGCGGGGTCGGAGAAGATGCGCTTGACCGCTGCCTGCGCGTCGTCGAAGTTTCCGCGGATCGCGATGCCGTGCACGTTCTTCGCGGAGGGGGTGGTCATCTGCAGGCGCTGGATGCGCGAGGTGCCGGTGTGCGGGAAGAAGACGGCGATCTCCACGCCGGGGACGTTGGCGAAGCCGGCCATCGCCGCCGAGCCGGTGTCGCCCGACGTGGCGGTGAGGATGAGGACGCGGCGGCCCTGAGCGGCGGCGGTCATCAGGACGGGCAGCACGGAGAGGGCCACGTCCTTGAACGCGCCCGTGGGGCCGTGGAAGAGCTCGAGCACCTTGAAGCCGTCGGCGTCGACGAGCGGCGTGGGGTCGTTCGCCGGGAACTTCGAGAGAAGGTTGCGGATGGCGTCCTCGCGGACGGCCTCGGGCACGTCGTCGAAGAACGCGCCGAGCGCGATGCGCTCCGCGTCGGCGAGCGTGGCGGCGGCGCCGTCCGGGCGCGGAAGGGGAGATGCGGGGACGAAGAGTCCGCCGTCTGGGGCGAGCCCGCGCAGGATCGCGGGCAGCGAGTCGACGGAGAGCGTCGAACGTGTGCTTGTGAATTTCATCTGGTTTCCTTAAGGCGCAAAATTATATCAAAAATGGTTTTGACTGTAAAAGTCAGCAGCCGCTTTCGCGCGGGCGCATCTGCGTAATTCACCGCCGAGCCTTCTGATGATTGGAAACAACTA
>CAMPAF010000029.1 GCA_946631535.1 uncultured Verrucomicrobiota bacterium | reverse complement strand
AATAGTTGTTTCCAATCATCAGAAGGCTCGGCGGTGAATTACGCAGATGCGCCCACGCCGATATGGCGGCGAACGAAACCCTTTACCAGACCGAAAGGATACGATATACTAGCGAGAAACAAACGGAGACCAAGGAATGAAGCAGGCATTCGTGAACGGCGAACCCATCAGCCAAGAGGCCGTCCAGTTCGAGCTGGACAGGCTCGTGAAGTTCTACGCGACGCACGGCATGAGCCAGGCCGAGATCAAGAGCAACCTCGAGAAGCTCGTGGAGAAGGCGCAGGAGCAGGCGATCGGCGCCAAGCTGCTGCTGGCGCGCGCCGAGCAGCTCGACCTCCCGGTGCCGGACGCCGCCATCGACGCGCAGGTCGAGCAGGTGATCCGCCAGGTCGGCGGACGCGAGAACTTCGTCAAGGCGCTGGCCGCGCAGAAGCTTTCGGAGGACGCATTCCGCAAGGAGCTGGCGAAGGGCTGCCGCGTGGACATGCTCGTCCAGCAGGCGTGCAGCGGCGTGGCGGAGCCCACCGAGAAGGAAGTGGCCGAATACTATGCCGCCCATCAGGCGGAATACGTTGCGCAGCCGCAGGTGCTCGCCCAGCACATCCTCGTCAAGACGGAGGGCCTGGACGCCGCCGACAAGGTGCAGGCGCTCGACAAGATCAAGGCCATCCGCGCGCGGATCGTCGCCGCAGGCGATGCCGGCGAGGTGGGCCAGGCGTTCTGCGCAGAGGCGCGCGAGAACTCCGACTGCCCCTCGGGCGCGCAGGGCGGCTCCCTCGGCTGGTTCGGTCCCGGCATGATGGTGCCCGAATTCGACAAGGCCGCCTTCGCGATGAAGTGCGGCGAGGTGAGCGACGTGATCGAGACCCAGTTCGGCTACCACATCATCCTCAAGACGGACGAGAAGTCAGGCGGACCGCAGACGCTCGTGGACGTCGCAGACCAAATCCGCGACCTTCTGCGCCACGAAGCGCGCGGCCGGGCGATGGACGCATTCGTGGCCGAGCTTCGCGAGAAGGCGAAGATCGAGTACAGGTAGGGGCAACGGGAGGTCACGGGTCGAAGGTCACGGCCTTCGACATGTCCGGCACCAGTACGAGCCGGTCGCCGTGCGCGACGCCAGCGGCTCCGGGCACCCTGGCGAGCACCGTCATGTTGCGTCCGTCCAGGACGGCGTGGACGATCGTCTCCGAGCCCAGCGTCTCCACGATGTCTGCCGTAGCCGGCTGCGCGCCAGGCGCAGCGGCCGCAGACGCATCGTCCGCCCGCGCCACGCGGACGTGTTCGGGACGTATGCCGATCGTGCGCGCGAGGTCATAGACTCCGGGCGGGAAGAGGTTCATCGGCGGCGTGCCGATGAAGGACGCCACGAACGTGTTGGCCGGCCTGTCGTAGATTTCCATCGGCGCGGCAACCTGCTGGATGCGGCCCGCGTTCATGACCACGATCCTGTCGCCCATCGTCATCGCCTCGGTCTGGTCGTGCGTCACGTAAATCATCGTGGCGCCGAGCGCATGGTGTAGGCGCACGATCTCCGCGCGCATCTCGACGCGCATCTTCGCGTCAAGGTTCGACAGCGGCTCGTCGAAGAGGAACACGGCAGGCTCGCGCACGATGGCGCGCCCCACGGCCACACGCTGGCGCTGCCCGCCCGAGAGCGCCTTCGGCAGACGGTCAAGGTATGGCGTCAAGCCGAGGGTCTCGGCCGCCGCATTCACACGCCTGGCAATCACGTCCTTTGGCACGTGCCGCAGCTTAAGGGCGAACGCCATGTTGTCGCGCACCGTCATGTGCGGATAGAGCGCGTAGTTCTGGAAGACCATCGCGATGTCGCGGTCCTTGGGCGGCAGCCAGGTGACGTCTCGGTCACCTATGCTGATGCTTCCCTCGGTAGGCAGCTCCAGCCCCGCCACCATCCGGAGCGTCGTCGACTTGCCGCATCCGCTAGGCCCCACCAAGACGAGGAACTCTCCTGCGGAGACCTCGAGCGAAAAATCCTCCACTGCCGGCGCCTGCCCGGAGGCATACACCTTTCGGACGTGGCGGAACGTCACGCCCGCCTCTTTCCGCGCCGGCAAGTCCTTCATCTGGCTATGAGTTCCTTGCGGTAGAGTGCACGGACGGCGTCGCAGTCCTGGGTGTGCCCGCTGCGGAACGACACGACCGTGCCCACGAAACGGTCCGGCCCCGTAAGCGCGAGCGCAGCGAGGAGGTCGAGCGTAGCGCGATGCCACACCGGCTCAAGAAACTTCTTCTTGCCGTCGGGAAGTTCTAGCGGGAAGCGCGGCTCGCAGTACCAGCGGCGCCCGTGGATGAGAATGTTCCTCTTGTTGTAGCCAAGGTGGCGCGTATCGGCGAACAGCCAGCCAAACGCCCAGGCAAGCTGGTACTGCCGATGCGTCGCGTTCGTGCGCGCGTATGCGCCGTAGGCGAACGTCTCTGGCGTGACGTCGAACACGACGCGCTGGTCGCCAATGACAGTCCGCCAATTGATCGCCACGTCCAGCCGCAGGCGGCGCGAGCCGTCGTCGGGGATGAAGAGCAGGAAGTCACCTCTCGTTCCCGCGAACGCGAGCGGCTCCTTCACCGTTACGTAAGTGGCCTTCTCGGCGGTGTCGACTATGCCCGCCTTCCGCACGGCCTCCACCAACGGGCTGGACGAGTCGTCGAACAGCGGCGGGTCGCCGCTGTTCGTCTCGAGCACCACGTTGTCGAGGCCAAGGCCGGCCTTCAGCGCGACGATGTGCTCCACCATTCGAAGGTAGTTGTGCGGCGAACCGCTACGCAGCACCAGGTTGCGGGCGGACGTCCAGAGGTTCGCGATGTCGACAAGCGTGTCCAGCTGCTCGGGCTGGTCTGTGCGCCGGATCCACCAGCCGGGGCGCGTGGACGGCGCGAACGTTATCGTGCGCCGCTCGTTGCCCCGGAAAGTCCCCACGCCCTCGACGGTTGCGCGCCCGGCGAGCGTGGTGCGGAAATCGCTCCAGCCGCTGGCGTCCGCGAGGCGGACGTCGTCCACCGGCTGGGCGGCGAAGCGCGCGTATGCCGCGTCGAACGCTTCCTGAGTCCCCTTCACGACCCGCGGGGCGGGATAGGTGAACGTCTCGGCCACGGCAATTATTTCTTCCACTTCTTGTCGTCAGGATTGTCGAGAACCTGTTGAATTAAAGGCGTAACGACCGGCTCAAACCCATGCGAACGTAGAGTGTCCGCCACGTCGGATATCCACACTCCCATGCCACCGTCCTTGTCGTACCGTCCCATGCGGAACAGACACTTCGTCCCATCGGGCGAAAGTCCGATGACTGCCGGGTAGTTCACAAGATCCATGTATGTGCGTTCGGGTTGTCCGTTCGCCATCGCCTGCTTGTTCGCCTTTTCGTCGAGGCCGAAGTTCTGGACGAGCTTGACTTCTGCCGCCTTAAGGCCCTTGACGTCAATTTTTTTAGGTTTCTCCTTCCCCTTCATCTGCTCCGCCTTGAGCTTGAGTTTCAGAAGCACAACGTTCTCCTTCGCAAGCTCCTTGAAGAGTTTATTCGTTAGAACCTTCTTTTCAAGGAATTCAGACACAGGATTTGCCGGGGTTTGGTCTACCAAGATGAACATCAGTATCGGCTGGTTAGCAGCTTCTGCCACTTGAAGTGCCTTATCGGCCTTTCTGTAGCCTCTCGGGTCCTTTGCCTTCCGCGCCTTCAGCTGGGCAGGAGTGGGGCCCTCGTCTGCCGGCGCCTCGGCCGCAGGCTTGTCTTTCGCCGGAGCCGCTGGCTCTGCCGCCTTTTCCTTGGCGGGAGCCTTTTCAGGGGCCGCCGTGAGTACCGTCGGCAGGAACGTCATCGCCGCTGCCAACACGAGCGTTGCATTGATCGCATTTTTCATATCATTCTTTTCCTTGCTGGATGAGTCGCCGCGCGAGGACGGGAAGTCCCGGATCCCGCGCGCCGGCCGTAACGATTGCGCCGACCGCCGGCGCGTGCGTGCGGAGAATGGTCTCCGCCTCCTTCAAGTCGCTTGCGAGCACGACCTTCCCCTTCGCATCTGCCAACAGCGCCGCGAGCGCGTCGGAGTTGACGGAACGGTCTGCCGTCCCGCCGGCGTCGTAGACCGGCGGCAGCACAAGCATGTCCTGCGGACGCAGGGTCTCGCGAAACATCGCCGCGAGCGCGTCCAGCATCTTCCTGAGCGGCGCATATCCATGCGGACGCCAGACGGCGGCGACGCCCTGCGGATAGGCTGCCTGGAGGGTGGTGAGCATCGCGTGAAGCTTCTCGGGGTTGTGCGCGTAGTCGTCGAAGACGGCGACCTGCCGGTCGCCGCGCTGGACGGAACCGACGCGCTGCAGGCGGCGCTCCACGCCGGGGAACGTGGCCAGCGCGTCGCCGAGCCGCTCGCGCGGCGCGCCGAGAGCCTCCGCCATGCGGAGCGCAAGCAGGGCGTTCGCGCGGTTGTGCTCGCCAGGCAGCGGGCATCGCGCGGCAATGCCATTAAGGTCATTAAGGTCGTTAAGGCTGTGAGGGTCGTTAAGGCTGTTAGGGCCGTTAACGTCCTTAAACTCCTTACCGACCTTAAACTCCTTACCGACCTTAAACTCCTTAAAGATGACGCGGCCGTCGATGACGGGGCCGGGGACATCGCGGACGAAGGCGTCGAAGACCTCGTCCATTTCCTCTTTCGAGTAGTGGTCTGCGGAAGCGTTAGTCACTATGGCCGCGTACGGACGAAACGCCGTAAGCGACTTGTCGCTCTCGTCCACCTCGGCCACAGCCCATTCGCCGCCGCCACGCCTCACGGAGCCGACGCGAGTCCCGTCAGCATCCCAGCCGACTATCTGCGCGCCGTTGACGACAAGAGGATCAAAACCGCACTCCGCAAGCATATGCCCGAGCATTGCGGTAACGGTGGACTTGCCGCACGTTCCAGCCACGGCCACGAGCTTGCGATCGGACAGAAGTTCGGCGAGTGCCGCCGCGCGATGGACTACAGGGATGCCGCGCGCACGCGCCGCAAGGAGATCCTGGTTCGTCTCCTCGATGGCGGTGGAAATCACTAGACTGCCCGTACCTTCTCCGACGCCGGATCCGTCGTCAGGGAAGAGGCGCACGCCCTGACTGGCCAGCGCAGAAAGGACCGGCGTGGGGGCACCGCCGCCGCGCAGCGAACGGTCGGCGCCCGACACGTTCCATCCGGCGTCGAGATACGCCTGCGCGAGGGCGCTCATCCCGACGCCGCCGATTCCGACCAGATGGACGTTTCCTGGCAATGTCACTTCCCGAACGGGTTGAGCTTCTTCAAGCCTTCGCCAATGGCCTTGCCCGTGTCGGCAGCTCCCTGTCCGATGGACTTGCCGGCATCAAGCGCACCGTTGCCAAGCGACTTGCCAGCATCAAGCGCACCGTTGCCAAGCGACTTGCCGGCATCAATAACGCTCTTGCCTGCCGATTTGGCGGCATCGGCTCCGCCACCAGTGGCGGGCTTTTCCGCCTCTCCGGACTTGTTGGTCTCGCTCGTCTTGCCGTCGTCATCGCCGCCAAGCAGGCCACCGAGATTGCCGATCTTCTTCGCGGTATCGCCTATCGCCTTCGTTGCGCCGCCCAATGCATCGGACGCTCCACCAAGGATGTTCGTAGTCGCGCCGCCGATGGCACTTGCCGCACCGCCGAGGACGTTCGTCGCGCCACCCATCAGGCTGTTCGCGCCATCGCCAAGTGCGCCGAGCGCTGAATTCAGCCCATCTCCGATAGAGGATGTCGCTTTCATTAAGGAATCCACCAGCATCTGGCCGACCTCTTCCCATGAGGCGCCGTTCGATTCCTTGCCGATGTCGGTAAGCGTGATCGTCGGGATAGGCATCTCAGGCAGGATCTTAAGCTTGACGCGGGTACCGGCAATCGTCAGCTTGTCGATCACGACCTTCTTGCCTGGTCCCTTATCCTCCTCTTTATCCTTCTTGGGGCCGATCTTCTCGTTGACGTGCGCAAGAATCCACTCGAAGTTGTTCGTGCCGTCATTGCTCACGTAACTGGCGTAAGGATCAATGATCGATATCTCGCGAATGTGTATCGTGTCGGAGAAAAGCGACGCCATCTCCACATCAACCAGGACATTCGACACGGAGAATGCGGTTGGCACCGGATATCCCTCCGGGTTTCCAAGCGTCAGCTTTGTGATGCTGTACTTGCCGGTGTAGGGATTGAGGCTCGCGCTCTCTAGCACGAACGGCGTGCCGGTGAACTCAGGAGTCACCTTGGTGGCGACCGTAGCCACGGTTGAGCCCAACCAAAGCGGGATCGTCAAAACAAGCACAAGGACGAGAGCCAGGATGCCGACAAACGTCCACAACAGGAACTTGAGTAGTTTTTTCATTTCGTTTCTCCAATTGGATGTGGCTGATATTTTACCCTTCTTTTAGGGTTCCGGTCAAGGCGAGAAGTACATCTTCTTCCGTGACCACCCCGAGCTCCGCTCCGGACTTCTCGTCGCAAACGACGGCCACAGGGCTGCGGTTGCGCCGCATCAGAGGCAGGATGTCGTCACCGCGGGTCATCGCCGGGATGCAGAAATGCCCTGCTTTTCCGGGCCTGCGATACTCTTTCAGTTCCTCAAGGTCCTTCCTGGAGGCGGGATGCATTAGGTCCCTCGCAAACGTCGCCTGCAGCATCAGCACGCGGTCGATCAGTCGCCGCTCGAACTGCGTGAGGCGCGTGGCGTCGTGTCGGTCCGCCACAAGCATCCGCAAGCCGTCGCGCGAGACGCCAAGCCGGAGCGAACGCGGCTGACGGACTCGGAAGACGGCGCGGACAAACGCCGAAAACGCCGCAACCGGCAACGCCAGAAACCATGCCGCGATCTGGTATGGCCGTGCGGCCCACAGAGAGCGCCGGAGCGGACGCGAGGCAAATATCAGCTTCGGCAAATACTCCCCTAGGAACAGCATCAGCACGGCGGCCACCAGCGACCATGCCGACCGAGTGGCCGGCATGTCCGAGAAGAGGCGAGTCCCGAGCGCGGCAGTGGCGGTGGAGAACAGCACCGACGCAAGGTTGTTGCCCACGAGCAGCGTCGTCAGGACGCGCGACATGTCGCCAAGTATCTTCGCCAGGCGCTTCGCACGAGGTGCCGACTGTCGAACGAGCGAAAGGAGGCGTACGCGCGGTACAGAAAGGAACCCCGTCTCCACCCCTGCGAAGAAAGCGGCGGATGCCACGGAAGCGCCCATCAGGACGAAGAGGATCGCACACTCGATCATCGTCCGTCCTCCTCGTCGTCTATCACCGGCTTCACGATCAGCTCGAGGATGTCGCCGCGCGTGATGATTCCCGCCGTGCCGCCCCACCTGTCCTCCACTAGGGCGATGCGCCGTCCTGTCTTCATGAAGAGCACGAGCATGTCGTCGAGGCCCTGGTGCTCGGAGACGCGCAGCGGCGGGTCGATGGCTGCCGACACGTTTCGCGCAGGATCAGCCAACAGCCGTTCCGTATCAAGGAAGCCCTCGATATGGTCCATGTCGTTTCTGTAGATAGGCAGGAAAGGAAAGTCAGTCTCCTCGGCCAGACGCACCTTCTCGGAGTCGGGCAACGTGGCCTCAACGCCCTTGATGCGCACACGAGGCGTCATCTCGTTCAGCGCGTAGAGGTCTGGCAGGCGCATGACACCCTCCACCATAGCCGCCTCCTCGCGGTCAAGCTCGCCGCTCGCAGCCGCAGACTCCACAACAGCCCGTAGCTCGTCGTCGGAAAGCGCCCGGCGCTCGCGCGTAAGCAGATCGCCGAACACGCTTGACCCGGCCACCATCAGTAGCGAGAAGGGTTTGAGGACAATCCGCCAGAACAACAGCATCCGCACGCAGAATGCCGCCATCTTCTCCGCATGGCGCATGGCATACTGTTTCGGCACTATCTCGCCGAACACAAGCAGCAGCAGCGTAAATGTCGCTACCGATACCGCAGCAGTTCCCTTCGTCACGAACCTCAGCATCAGCATATACCCCAGCGAGGCGATTGCGAAGTTCACGAGGGTGTTGCCAGCTAGGATAGTCGAGAGGATGCGGGCAGGTTCCTTCTGCCAGGCACCTAGCCTTTTCCCGACCGACGGGTTTACCCGCTCTATGGCCTGGAGCTGGCGAGGCGTCAGCGAAAAAAGCACCGTCTCGGCCGAAGAGAAGAATGCCGACAGACCAAAGAGAAAGACAAGGACTGAGATAATGGCAAAAACCATGGAGACGTCTAGCTACTGGACCTTCATGCCTTCTACGGTGATCTTCGTGCGGTGACGCGAGCCAAGCGTCTCCACCTCAAGCACGGACACCATCCACCGCTCGTCGTCGAACTTCTTCACGCGCGTACCCCACAGCCTACGGATCGGCTTCATCTTCTCGTCAAGCTGCTCCGCCTGCATCAGGCATCCCGTCTTCCGGTCCGCCCACAACCGCACGCCCGCAAGCCCCGGAATCTCCGTCGGCGGCTTGACGAGTATGACGGAGCATTTCTGCCCATGAACGCTCTCGCCTTCGCGCTCTGCCTCGTAGGCGGCATCCGTCCACCATAGGAAGTCGAACGTCAGGTCCAGCCAGGTCACGTCCGTCTCAAGCACACGCTCAAGCAGGGACGGAACCACCTCTTCGCCTGGCGCCTCGGCCTTCGAGACCCTGATCGTAGGCTGTTGCGCGCCTCTGCGCGACACCGTCACCGTCGAGAACACGTTCGTCTCGCCGCGAGGCATTAGGCGGATGGTCATCAGCGATATGTCGGGATCGCGCCGCATCACGAGCGCGTAGTCGTACTCGCGCGAGACGATACCCCTTCTGTTGCGCAGGATCAATGCCCCCTTCAGCTCCACCGGCTTCTTCGGCAACATCTCTCGGCACGCAGTCAGCACTTCGACGGCCGACGACTCCAGCGTCAGCTTTGGTGGCTGCTTCGCAAACGACTGGACAGCACTCTCGTCAATGTCATCCCCAAATGCAAACGACACGAGACATGCGGCAAATATGCCCCCAAGCAACCACTTACCTTTCACAATTTACCTTTCACCATTCAGTCGTCTTTCAAGCGGTGCCCACTGCGGACCTCCGCACGAGCGCCCCATCTCGTAGTATTGGCGGGCGGTGTCGACACTCTCGCCCATGTCAAGCAGCAGGTTGGCAAGATTGTAGTACGGGAGATGCGACCTCGGGTGCGCACGCATCGCCTTTTCCAAGGTCCGCCGTGCGGCATGGTTGCTGCCCATCCCGGCCTGGGCCGCCGCCCGAAGAAGCAAGACGTTCAGATCGTTCGGCCTCTCCTGCGCCAATTCCTCAAGCAGCAGGTCCGCAGCCACGTAGTCCCGGTTGCGCACTTCCGCAAGCGCGGTCTTGAGACGATACTTGAAATCGGAGAAGTCGTCTTTTGATTCCTGCTTCTTCTCCGACTTCTCCTCCGCCTTCGCAACGGGCTTTTCCGTCGGCTTTACCTCCATCTTCGTCTTTGGCTGCTTCTCCGCCGGCGCCTCCACAGGCTTCTCCTCGACCTTCGCCACCGGCTTCTCCGCCGGCGCCTCCACAGGCTTCTCCTCTACCTTCGCAACAGGCTTCTCCCCTGACGGTTCTACCGGCACCACTTCATCTTTCACCTTCCCCCCTTCACCTTTCACCGCCATCGGCTCCCCTTCACCTTTCAGCTTGCCCTCGTCACTGTTATCCTCATCCTTGATGCCGTGCTTCTTGTTCCATTTCTTTTGCAGCTCTCGCGTATCGGTAACAGATACGGCACGCTCGTTGTCGTTCACCTGCGCGAAGCGGATGGCGTCCATCGCTGCCACGCAGGCGGCACGCTTGTTGCGCAACGGAGAAAACTCTGCCGTCTCGGCCCGGTCGGGATTCTCGCGCTCCACGCGGTCCAGCTCCGAGAGCGCTAGCCTGTAGTTCTCGAGCGCACCGTCTCCGTTGCCCTTGAGGGCCTCGTCCTCGGCAATCTCTATGTAGTTGTTCGCCTCTTCAAGAAGACGATGCAGCCGCAGCGGCTTGGAGGGATCGTCCTCCTTGCTACCGAAGGGCCAATACCATGCGCCATGCGCGAACAGGGTTGCGCAGATGGCGATGACAATAAGAAGTGTGCGTTGCATGCGACTAGTATACCATATTTTGATTGCGGTCAGGCTGCGATGGCTTTCTTGAAGATGGCATCGACCTCGGTGCCGGGCTTCTTTGTCGCGAGCGTGACGGCAACGGCGATGGTGAAGCCGGCGACGAAACCGGGCACGATCTCGTAAAGATATGTTCCGCCGAGCCAGTCCTTGAGATTGCAGAGGCACACCATGTCGACCATCGCGCCGCCGATGATGCCGGCGAGCGCCCCGGCGTAGTTAAACCGTCGCCAGAAGATGGAGAGGATCACCACCGGGCCGAACGCGGCGCCGAAGAGCCCCCACGCGTTCTCGACCATGTCCATTATGCTGCTGGCCCATGACCCAGGCTTGCCGAGTCCGCTAGCCGCGATGTAGAACGCCACTAACGCCACGACAACCACGACGATTCGCCCTACCCACAGCATCTCGGCGTCCGTGGCGGCGTTCCTGCGCACCACCGGCTGGTAGAAGTCGCTGGAGAAGGCCGAGGACGCGACGAGGAGCTGCGAGTCGGCAGTGCTCATCGACGCGGCGATGATGGCCGCCAGCAGGATGCCGGCCACGAATGTCGGGAAGATGTTGTTGACGATAGTCACGAACACCATCTGCTGGGCCGATCCAGGAAGGAGCTGCTTCGCGAGCGCTTCCCCGCCGTCAAGCAAATACGTGCGGCCGAGGATGGCGATCGCGATCGCGGCACCGAGCGAGAGGACAACCCAGATGCTGGCTATCCAGGCGGACTTGCCGACCAGCTTCGGATCCTTGATGCCCATGAAACGCACCAGGATGTGCGGCATGCCGAAATATCCAAGCCCCCAGCCGAATCCGGAGACGACATCGTTCCATGGGGCGGCAAAAGGATTGCACCCGAACGGCTTGGCGACGAACTCGCCCACGTTGAAGGCTTCGGCGCAAGCCGGATCGAACTTGCCTGTGGCGGACATGGCGATAGGAACAGCGAGAAGAGCGCACAGCATCATTATGCCCTGGAAGAAGTCGGTCCAGCAGACAGCCTTGTATCCGCCAAGAAAAGTGTAGCAGAGGATAAGCGCGGCGAAAACGATCATCGCCAGAAGCTCCCTTCCATGGAACGCTGGACAGATGCTGACGAAGACGTTCGTGCCGGCCACAAATCCGCTGGCCACGTAGACGGTGAAGGCAATGAGGAATATTGCTGAACATGCGATCTTCAGCGCCGGGTTCGAAGACGCGAAGCGGTTGGTCAGGTACTGCGGAAGCGTTATGGCGTCGCCAGACGCCTGCGAGAAGCGACGCAGCCGCTTGGCGATGACCACCCAGTTCAGTATCGTGCCGAGGCCTAGACCGATTCCGATCCAGACCTTGCCCATGCCGAACGCGAGGATGCTGCCGGGGAAGCCCATGAGCAGCCAACCTGACATGTCGGATGCCTGGGCAGACATGGCTGAAACCCACGGCCCCATGGAGCGTCCCCCGAGGAAGTACTCCTTCTCGCCGCCGCCCTTTGTCTTAACAAAGAAATAGACGCCTATCGCTAGGACTATGGCGAAATAGAGTAAGAATGCCAGTATTTGCATGGAGTTCATTCTACCAAGAAACCCTTGCGCGGGCAACAACTGAACTCCCAAATCGTCGTCGCGTCGAGAGTTGGCGGAGCTCCATGGCGCGGCGTTTTGGTATACTGTCCCCATGAATCTCGAGGATGTCAGGAAGGAAATGAGGCAGGGCAATCGCGTCCTGCTGATGGTGAGGCACGCAGAACGGCCGCACATCGACCACGAAGACCCGACGTTCGGTGCGGCGCTCCCGCTAACCGAGAACGGCCTGCGTGCCGCCGAGGAGTATGGCGCGCGACTTCGCGAGTTCGCGGACGTCGTCCAGTTCTACGCCAGCCCGCTCAGGCGCACCGTCATGACTGCCGAGGCGATCGCCAGGGGGATGGGCGTAGTGTCGCCGGACATCCCTACCGACGACAAGCTCGGCAACGACACGTTCTACTTCTCGGACCAGCCTGCGGTGTTCAACCTCTTCCGGGACGGCTCCTTCTACAAGCACGTGTTCGACTACCTGCGCGACGGGCACCAGATCGGCTTTGCCGACATCCATGCTGCCTCGGACGCCCTCGAGGAATGGGCGCTAGAACGCTTCACTGGTCAGCTCGGCATCTTCACGACGCACGACCTCTACAACGGCGCCTATCTCAAGGCTCGCGGCGTCGTGGAATCCTTCACCGTCGAGACATGGGTCCAGTTTCTCGACGCCGCCGCCATCATCATCTCCCCCGACGGAAGCCGCCGCTACGCGCTCGTCCGCGCCAACCCCTGAGCTGCTGTACCCTTTCCGCCGCAGCTGCCGCAATGTCCGCAGGTGCATTCGTCGCGCGAGCAGCCGCACGAGCACGGCGCGCCCTTCCTGATGTTCCTCCAGACCGCAAGCCCGGCAAGAACGAAGACGACCAATAGAACTATAACGGACGAGATGCTCATTTCCCGGATACCGCCTTCCTTGCCGGACGGAAGATCATCCAGAGGCACCAGAGATCGACCAGGATCGCGACGGCCGTCCAGAAGCCGAAACCGCCGCCTGCCACGAACACGCCAATCTGGTACACCGACAGCGCGAGCATGTAGCCGACGAACAGCTGGAAGCCGACCGCGAACCAGCCCCACGCCTTGGAGCCCATCTCGCGGAAAGTCACCGCGATGGCCACCATGCACGGCGGCACGAACAGGTTGAAGAGCATGAACGACATCGCAGCGAGCTTCGGGAAGCTGCCGAACGACGCGAACAGGTTCGAGACGTGCGCCGCCGTGGACGCGCCGTCCATGTTGGCCGCGACGAGCCCCAGGGTGGCCGTGGCCTGCTCCTTCGCGATCTCGGCGGAGACAGACGCCGCCGCGCCCTGCCAGGTCCCGAACCCGAGCGGCGCGAAGAACCATGCTATCCAGCAGCCCATGTCGTGCAGCATCGAGCGCTCTATCTCTTCGTCGGCCAACAGGTTGAAGTGCCAGTCGAAGTGCATGATGAACCAGAGGAACACGCACGCCGGGAAGATGATCATGCCTGCCTTGAGCACATATCCCTTCACGCGGTTCCACGTGTGGATGAGGACGCCGCGCAGCGTCGGCATGTGGTACGCCGGCAGCTCCATCACGAACGGGGTAGCCTCGCCCGCGAAGGCGCGGGACTTCTTGAGGGCAATGCCGCCAAACATGACGATAGCGATGGCGATCACGTCCATCATCGGCGCCACGTACCACATCTCCCGGAAGAACACCGCCGCGAACATGGCGATGATCACCGTCTTCGCGCCGCACGGGATGAACGTGGCTAGGATGATCGTCATGCGGCGGTCGCGCTCGCTCTCGATCGTGCGCGCCGCCATCACCGCAGGCACGCCGCAGCCCTTGCCGACGATCATCGGGATGAAGGACTTGCCGGAAAGGCCGAAGGCCCGGAATATGCGGTCCATGATGAGCGCCACCCGCGCCATGTACCCGCAGTCCTCCAGGAACGCGAGGAACAGGAACACTATGCAGATCACGGGCACGAACCCGAGCACCGTCGCCACGCCGCCCCACGCGCCGTCCTTCACGAGGCTGACCACCGTCTCCCCAACGCCCATCTTCTCGAGTCCCTCGCCGATCAGCGCGCCGATGCCCGGCACCCACACGCCGAACTGCGCAGGGTCTGGCTCCTCCCATTCCTTCGCCTCCTGGTAGGCCGCGTAGTCGACGTCCCACGTTTCCGGCTCGCCGCACCCGCAGCCGCAGCCTTCGCATTCGCCTCCGGCCTCGCGCTTCTTCGCGCACTTCTCGCAGTCGCATTCCTTGGCCACGGGCTCGCCCGTCTCCTCGTCCTCCACGAACACGCCCTTTGCGACGACCGTCTTGGCGACGGTCTCGTCGATCTTCTCTGGCATCGTCTCCAGCTTCTCGCCGTCAGGCTTGCCTTCGTTGACCTTCTCCAGATACGCTTCCTCCCACTTGGACTTCGAGGCGTCCTGCTTGGCGAACTCTCCCTGCGCGTCCTCGTACTCCATCCCCTTGTACTTGCCCTCGGCCTCGCATTCGTGCGTCGTGAACGGCAAATGCCATCCGTCGCCGAGGAAGCCGTCGTTGGCCCAGTCGGTGAGGACCGTCCCCGGCCCCTTCTCCGCCACGGCGAGCCACCACATGGCGCAGAGGGAGAGGATGAAGATCGGCAGCGCGAGGATCCTGTGGGTCACGATCCTGTCTATCTTGTCGGAAAGCGTCGTCGACGCCCGCCGCGCGGAACGCTTGAAGGTCTCCCCGATGATCTTGCCTATGTACTCGTAGCGCTGCGTGGTGATGATGGATTCCGCGTCGTCCTCCATCTCCTTCTCGCAGTCCTTGATGTGGTCCTCCACATGCGCAAGGATGTCCGCAGGAACCTTCAGCGTCTCGATGGCCTTCGCGTCGCGCTCGAACACCTTTATAGCCGCCCAGCGGCTCGTGGCGTTCTCCACGGCGCCGTGCAGGGACTCCTCGATATGCGCCAGCGCGTGCTCCACAGACCCCGAGAAGACGTGCGGACGCTCTTCCTTGACGCCCTTGGCCGCCACCTCCAGCACCAGGGCCACGGCCTCCTTGGTGCCTTCTCCGGTAAGCGCCGACACCTCGACGACGGGGCATCCGAGCTTTTTCGAGAGCTTCGCGGCGTCCAGCCGGTCGCCGTTCTTCCTTACGACGTCGATCATGTTCACCGCCACGACCATCGGCAGCCCCAGCTCCAGCAGCTGGGTGGTGAGGTACAGGTTGCGCTCCAGGTTCGAGCCGTCGATTATGTTGAGGATCGCGTCTGGCTTCTCGTTGACCAGGTAGTTGCGCGCAACCACCTCCTCGAGAGAGTATGGAGAAAGCGAGTAGATGCCCGGCAGGTCCTGTATCACCACGTCCTTGCGCCCGGAGAGGACGCCGTCCTTCTTCTCCACAGTGACGCCAGGCCAGTTGCCGACGTACTGGTCTGATCCGGTGAGGTCGTTGAAAAGAGTCGTCTTGCCGCTGTTGGGGTTTCCTGCGAGCGCTATCCTGATTGCCATTTCCGTTCTCCCTGAATCGAGCCTGTTCGTCCAGTTTGTCGCGCCTAATTAGACGCGGCGAAGTCAGGCTTCAAAAAAATCACACGAGAATCCTCCGCGCCAGGCCGCCGTCCACAGCCACGCGGCTTCCCAGCACGCCGACCACGAAGTTGCCGCCCACCTCGGCGACGACCTCCACCTCCATGCCCTCGACAAAGCCGAGCGCGCCCAGGCGATGGCGGACGGCGTCGTCCCCCGTGACGCCCTTTATGCGGCACCGCTTACCGATTCCTATCTGCGACAATGGCATATCTGCTTCCTTCCAATTCTTTTCCGAGCCTAATTAGCCGGGACGAAGAATAGTCTACCACACCGCCCGCCGCCGCGTCAACGGGAAAAGTTAGTAATATTTAATTTTCCTCCACGGGGCTAGGCCAGCCTGCGCGATGCCGCCATCTGGAGCGAAACGGCGACGAGGAGCAGGATCACTCCCGCGAGCAGGAACGGCGCAAAGTATTCCTGCCACCGCTGGTACACCGTGCGGTCGAGCGGCGTCTTCTCGAGGGAGTCGATCTCCTCCAGCGCGGCCTTGAGGCCAGCTGCGTCGTTGACTGCGAAGTAGCGCGCGTGCGTCTTGGAGGCGATCGACTTGAGCTGGGATTCGTCGAACGACACGTCGGCGTACGCGATCTGCGTGCGCCCGAACATGTCCTTGGCGCGGAACGGCGTCCTGCGCGAGTGCGTGCCCACGCCGATGGTGTAGACGCGCACGCCCAGCTTCTCTGCCGCTGCCGCGGCCTGGTCCGGCTCCACCACGCCCGCGTTCGAGACGCCGTCGGAAAGGAGAATGGCGATCTTCGACTTGGGCTCGGCGTTCTTGAGGCGCGCGAGCGCCATGGCGAGGCCGTCGCCGATAGCCGTCATCTGCTCGTCCGGGTCGATGGGTCGGCCGTTCGCGTCGTAGGCTGTGGTCGGTATCTCCACTCCCTTCAGCACGTGCAGTAGCGCCTCGTGGTCGGCCGTGAGCGGCGCTCGGCTCGAGGCGTAGCCGCCGAACGTGACGAGACCGATCAGATCATCGGGACGCGCTTCCACGAACTTTGCGAACATCTCCTTCACGACATCGAGGCGCGTCTTGTAGTCGCGCGTGCCCTTGGGCGTGAGATCGAGCGCCTCCATCGAGCCCGATACGTCCACCGTCATCGCGATGGCGATGGCATCGACGTTGCGCTGCCCCTGCGAGAGCGCCTTGCGCGGACGCGCCGCCGCAACGACGAGCATCGCCGCACCTACTAAGAACAGCCACGGCGCTAGGTTTGCCGCGCGCGCACGCCAGCCAGCCGTCTTGGACGGCAACCGAAAGACCGGCGCGAACTTGATGCCCGCTCGGCGTCCCCGGCGGAGCATGCGCCATGCCGCCGCCGCAAGCGGCAGCGCCAGGAGAAAACATAATGGCCATGCGAAGTTCATAGTTGTCAGTGGCTGGTGGTTTGTCGTGCCTCTCGGCTGTCGGTGGTAAGGTAGTCGCGAGCCTTGCCGGTTGCGGCGTCG
>CAMPAF010000028.1 GCA_946631535.1 uncultured Verrucomicrobiota bacterium | reverse complement strand
CCCGTCATCAGGAGGAAGCGGATCGAGCCGGAGTAGATCTTCAGCTTCTCGTAGAAGTCGTGCAGAACTGACCGCACCTTCTTGAGCGTGTCGAGATCGTCGAGGAACTTTGCTACGGGCTCGTCGTATTCGTCGATTAGCACGACGATCTGTCCAGTCGGCGATTTCTTGATTGCGGCCTTGAGGAAATCTTCGAACTGTCCCGAAACGGGACCCGTCCCGTCGTATGGGACGCCAGCCTGCGCGCAGAGTCCCTTGACAAGTTTCGCCAAACTCTCAATGAACAGTTCGTATGTCTCGCCAACGGCGCTGGCCATCGTGAAGCTGTAGACCGGGTACGGTGTCTCCCACCCTTCCCACGGGAGAGAGTCGATGGCAAACCCCTTGAACAGGTCGCGTCGCCCCTCGAACATCGCCTGCAACGTGGAGAGCATGAGCGACTTGCCGAACCGACGCGGACGCGAGATGAAGAGCTGCTGGTCCGCGTCGTTGCAAAGTTTGTACAGCAAGTCCGTTTTGTCGACGTACTTGCCCTTGCCCCCGAGTATCAGGCTCGGGAAGTCGAACACCCCGGTGGTGGGGAACTTGATCTTCTTTTCCTCTTCCATGAAAGCGCCGCTGTCTCCTTGCAGCGCAAAGTATAGCAAAGCAAGCCGATTCCCGCAAACACCCGGCGAGGATTGCAAACGGCGATCCTACGGCTATATTCGCTAAGAAGCCGACTTTTTTTCTCCAAGCATCGCTGCGTTCCTGCGGCCATGAGATCAGCGCAGGAAGAACACCGTGCCGGGGTCGCCGAAGAAACGCTGTTCGTCCACGAGGCGGTTCCACCGCAGCTCCTCCTCCGTCAGCACGCGGCTGTACACGCGCACGGCCTTGACCGTGCCTTCAAGACGGCGGGCGTTCACGTAGCTCGCCTCGTCCTCCTTGTACCCGCCGCCCACGAAGAACGGACGCCCGCTGATCGACGCGGCGTTCGTCGCCACGCTTCCCATCCAGGCGGACGGCAACGCGGTGTCCTGAAAGATGGTGTACGCGCCGCTGTTCCAGATGGCCGTCGCGTACCGTCCGCCCCAGGAGCCCGACGGCGACATCTCGAACCGCGACTTGTTGAGCGGCTTGAAGCAGATGCGCCGCGAGTTCGAATAGGTGTAGATGTTGCAGAAGTCGTTCGTGGAGCCGAACAAGGTCGGAAAATTGCTCGTGCCGTCACCGGCGTCGCACACGATCTGGATCGTCACGCGCCGGCCCCAGTCCGGCTCCCGCGTCAGCCGGGCGAACGCGCCGCCTTCGGTGAACGCATAGCCGTCGCGCGTCCATCCGCTCGTGCCGCCGTTGGCGCAGCCGAACGTGGCGCCGTTGCCGCCCGCAAGATCGACCCACGCCGTCGCCGCGTTGTCGTGCGGCCTGTCCGCCCCCGCGTTGCGGATACCGTCCAGCTGGAACGCGAGCCCGTCGCGCACGTAGTCCCCCGCGCCGTACCCCCTTCTGCGCGCGCCGGGCGCGTCCGCCGACGGCGCGCCGAAGAAGCGCACCTCGTCGACGACCCTGTTCCGCACCAGCTCCTCCTCGGTCAGCACGCGGTCGTACACGCGCACGCACTTGACGATGCCCGTCAGGTAGCGCGCGGCGAATCCGCCGCTTCCCCCGTCGCTGCTGCCCACGCGCCAGGTCGCCGTCCCTATGTTCCCCTTCGTCGTCGTTGACATCACGCCTTCGAAGAGATGCGCCGTCTGGGTCAGCCAGTTCGTCCCGCCGTTCCGCACGGCCGTCGCGTACCGACCTTTCCACGCGTCCTTGGCGAATCGGCAATGTCCGCCGTCGGCGTTCTTGAACGTCAGGCGATTGGCGCCGCTGTTCTGGTCGTAGTAGATGTTGCAGGCGTCGGCGCGGCCCGCGCCCGCGAGCGTGGGCCACGTGGTGGTGCCGGCGAGCGCGGCCGTGTCCACGTCGCACACCACCTGCACGGTGACGGTGTTCGTGAGGCTCAGCTGGTTCGCCAGCTCGGCGTACGTCGCGCCGCCGAAGCGAAAACCGTCCGCCATCCAGGTGCTCGCGTCGCCGCCGGAGACGAACGTGGCCACGTTGCCCGACGCGAGGTCGATCCAGTTCGCCGCGCCGCCGTCGTGCGCCCGCCCGGCCCCGACGTTTCGGATGCCGTCGAGGTGCAGGATCAGCCCGTCCTGCACGTAGTCGCGCGGCTCGTAGCGATGTCCGTCCGCCCGCGCGGCGGCGACCGCCGCGTCCACCGCCTGCCGCCGGGCGTAGGCGTCGCGCTGGCTCTGCGCGCAGTCCGTCGTCACCGTCTGCGCGCCGCGCGCGAACGCCTCCAGCGTCGTGTCGAGCGCGTTGACCGTCCACACGTGGAACTCGAATCCCGCCGCCCGGACGGCGGAGATGAATTCGGCGGTGGTGATGTTCGCGTCGTAGCCGTAGTCAACGCCGTCCACGCCCAGCGACTGGAGCTTCGCGATCAGGCTGGCCGCCGTCATCGAGCCGGACTTCAGCCAATAGACCTTGTAGTCGGGCATCTGCTCCTTGAGCGCCCGGCACGACGACTCGTTGAACGAGATGAAGAGGACGTTCGACGGCGTGGCGTTCGCCTGCGCCTCGAACACCTCCTTGATGTACGGCACGATTTCGGCGCCCGGCTTCACCTCCACGTAGATGTACCGCCCGTCCCGCGCCAGCTCCAGCACCTCCTCCAGCAGCGCGGGCCGCGTGCCGGCGTACTGGGATCCCGCCCACTGGCCCCAGCTGCCGACGTCCAGCTGCGAGATCACGTCCCAGCTCACGTCGCCGCAGGCGTTGGTGTTCGCGCCGCCCGTCGTGCGCGTGAGCGTCGTGTCGTGGAACGTGAACACGCGCCCGTCGGACGAGAGGTAGACGTCGCACTCGAACCCGAACCCGCGCTCGACCGCCATCCGGTACGCGGGCAACGTGTTCTCCGGCGCGTCCACCGACTCGCCCCGGTGCGCGATCAGCGTGTCAAATGCGGGCTCGGCCGCGAAGACGCTTCCGGCCAGCAAGCTCCACGCGATGACGGACGCACGGTTCATCGATCAGCGGACAATGAGAGCAGTACCAGATGGCAGGGCGTTCCACGTGAGGCGCACCTTCGCGGGCGACGTGCCGGCGGTGTATGTGTAGCTGTCGCCCTGACCGCTTGCGGCGCGGATCCAGGCGCTGCCGTCCCACGTCTCGAGCGTGTAGCCCTTGACGGGCTTGATTTCGTTGTTATCGCCGCGTGCCGTCGTGGCCGTGAAGGTCCAGGTTCCATCGACCTTGTAGATGCCGCTTTCGGCCTGCTCGCCGCCGGCATCGACCACGACGACGTTGGACTCCGGCAGATTGCCGAAGAAGCGCGCCTCGTCCACGATGCGGTTGTGCTCCAGCTCCGCGTCGCTGAGCGCCCGCTTGTACACGCGCAGGGCGTGAATCGTGCCCGTCAGGCGGCGGTTGTTCGTCTCGCCCGCGTCCTCCGGGAAGTACACGCCGCCCACGTAGAACGGACGTCCGGTGAGCGCCTCCCAATTGTACCGCCAGGTGCCCGCCCATTTTCCCGGATCGGGGATTGCGTCTTGGAAAACCGTGTACTTGCCGGCGGACCAGATGGCCGTCACGTACTTGCCCGTCCACGTGCCGGACATTTGCTGGCGTCCGCCGGTGTAGGTGGTGATGACGTTGTTCGTGTCCTTGACCTGAGCCTGGTTGTTGAAAATCTTGAAGACAATCGTATTCCCGTTCCCGTCGCCCGTGTAGACGTTGAAGAAGTCGTTCGTCGCGCCGAAGAGCATCTGCCAGGAGCTGCCTGACGTCTTCCCGGACTTGCCCACGTCGCAGACGGCTTGGATCGTCACGACCGAGCCGAAGTTGATGGTTTCCGGAAGCCCGGCGAACTTGCCGCCGTACACGAACCGGTAGCCGTTGTCCGTCCAGCCGTCGCCCGTCACGCCCGCATTGGCGAAGTCGAACGTCGCGTCGTTGCCGTTCGCGAGGTCGGCCCACGTCGTGGCCGCGGCGTCGTGGTCGGCCGTCGCGCCCGCGTTGCGGATGCCGTCGAGGTGCAGGTAGAGGTCGGTCTGCACGTAGTCGTCCACGTCGTAGTCGCTGCGGACGCGCGTGAGGCGGCTCTTCACGCGCCAGTTCCACGTGAGGCGCCTGGAGGCCGCGGAAAGATCCGCGAGATAGGAGCAAGACTCATAGGAGACAGGCGAGCCCCACGCCGAGCCATCCCAGGTTTCAAGAGTATAGCCGGAGCATTCGTAGGGCGTGCCGTCGAGCCACGCCTCCGCGGGCGCGGTGAACGTGTACGCGCCCGCCGGGCGGTACATGCCGCACGGCTGATTGCCGTTCAGCCCCTTCACGTCCGAGGCGACCACCAGCTCGCCCGTCGCCGCCGGCGCGCGGCCGAAGAAGCGGATCTCGTCCGCCGCGCGGTTCTGCGCCAGCTCCGCGTCCGTCAGCGCGCGGTTGTAGAACCGCACGCCCTTGATCGTGCCCGTCAGGTAGCGGTCCGCGTAGCCGCTGCCGCTGCCGTTCCCGCTGCCGAAGGTGAACGTCCGCGTGCCCGGCACGTACGTGAAGTCCTTCCACGTCACGCCCTCCGTCGTCGCGCCCTTGAAGGACGCCGTCTGCGTGCCGTTGAAAATCGCCGTCACGTAGTCGCCGCCCCAGCCGCCGATCGCATAGAGATACGTGTTCATGACCTTGAGGCGCACGTCCGGCGTTCCAACGTTCGGCATGTTGTAGTAATAGGCAAGCTTGTCGCCCGTATCCGTCGTGCCCATCAGGCCCGGCCACGGCACGTTGATGCGGTTCGCCCTCTCGCGGTCGAAGTCCAGCACCTCCTGCATGGTGTACGGGCCATCGAGCGTCCGAGGACCGCTCATCTGCACGTAGCTCCTGCCGCCGTAGTACTCCTTGCCGCCGAGCGTGTAGCCGTCCGCCGCCCACGCGCTCCCGTCGTCCGCATTGCGGACAAGACGTGCGTAACTGCCCGAATCGCTCAGGTCGGCCCAGGTCTCCGCCGTGTCGTCGTGGACGGGCGCGAGGCCCGTGTTGCGGATGCCGTCGAGGTGGATGACGAGGCCGTCCGTCACATAGTCGTTGAACGCCGCGTCGAAGCCGGGGCCGGCGGTGTGCGTCCATTGCCAGGTGAGGCGCACCTTGGCGGTGATGTCGGTGAGGGCGGCGGCGAGAACGCCGCCGTGCAGGACAGGTTCGCCCCATGTGCCCGTCGCGTCGTCCCAGGTCTCGAGCGTGTAGCCCGTGCAGGAATAGGTGTCGTCGCCCGACGTCATCGTCGCGGGCGCGGTGAACGTGTGGCCGCCCGCCGAGAGCATGTACGCGCCCTCGGGCTCGCCGCCGGAGATGCCGCGCACGCTCGACGCCACCACCACGTTCGTGACCGGCAGGGCCGCGCCGAAGAAGCGCACCTCGTCGATCGCGCGGTTCTGCTCCAGCTCCTCGTCCGTGAGGACGCGGTCGTAGATGCGCACCGCCTTGATGACGCCGGTGAACCAGCGGTCCTGGCGCAACGACAGGGTGGACCCCGCGCTGCCGATGCGCACTGTGGCAGACGCCGATATGTTACCCTGGGCCGTCTCCTTTTTCACGGCGCCGGCAAGGGTCGTTCCCTGCGTGATGTAGTTCGTCGTGCCGGCGCGGATGGCCGTCGCGTAGTGTCCGAGCCAGGCGTCTGACGAGAGAAAGACGTTGCCGCCGCCGGCGTTCTTGAACGTCAGCTGCCCGTACGCGGTGTAATAGACGTTGCACGCGTCGTTGTCGTTGCAGCCGACCAGGTTCGGCCATTTCACCGTGCGCTTGAGCTGCGACGGAATCGTGTCGCACACCACCTGCACGGTGACGGTGTTCGTGAGTCCTGCCAGCTGCGCCGAGAACCGCGCAAAGCTCGTGCCGCCGAAATAGTAGCCGTCCTCCCGCCACGCGCTGCCGTCGTCGGCGTCGTGGTGGAACGACGCAAGCTTGCCGCCCACGAGGTCGACCCACTCCGACGCCGCGTTGTCGTGCGGCTTGTCCGCGCCGACGTTGCGAATGCCGTCGACGTGCAGGAGCAGCCCGTCCGTCACGTAGTCGTCGAAGAGCGGGTCGAGGTCCGCGCCGGCCACGCCTCCCGTCGCGCGCCACTGCCACGTGAGGCGCACGCACGCGTTCGTGTCGGCGGACGTGTACGCCGTGCCGGCGAACAGCTGCGCCGGGCCCCACGCCGTCCCGTTCCGGCGCTCGAGCGTGTAGCCCGTGCAGACGTAGGACACGCCGTCCTTCGCCATCCTCCGCGGCGCGGTGAAGGTGTGGCCGGACTCGTCGTAGGCGTAGGCGCCGGACGACTCGTTGCCCTCGACGCCGGGGACGGCCGTGGCCACGACGACGTTCGTCACGGGGATGCCGGCGAAGAAGCGCGCCTCGTCGATCGCGCGGTTCGCCGCCAGCTCCGTGTTCGAGAGAACCTTCTTGTACACGCGGATGGCCTTGATGGTGCCGACGAGATAGCGGGCATCGAGATTCGACTGGTCGAAATTGCCGCCGTTGCCCGCGCTGCCGAACGACCACTGCTGGCTGCCGACGCTGGCCTTTTCGGATTTGGAGCCCTCGACCCAGCCGGTCTGGAACGAATCAGTCTGCACGAGGATCTGCTTGTACGCGACCGCGTCCAGTGCGGCGTTCAGGTACTTGCCGCCCCAGGAGGCCAGCTTCGAACGGCTTGTCCAGGACAATCCAGTCGAGTGGTCCGCCTTGAAAAGGACGTCATTCCCGTTGTAGTAGATGTTGAGCCGGTCGTTCCAGTTGCCGAACAGCGACGGCCACGTGGTGGTGCTGTCGCTTCGCGTGACGTCCGCGACGATCTGGACGGTGATCGCGTCGCCGAAGTCCTGCGCCGACTTCAGCTTGCCGTAGCAGCCGCCCGCGAAATGGTAGCCGTCCGCCGTCCACGCGCTGGCGTCGCCTTCCTTCGCGATGAAGACGGCGTTGTTGGCGGTGTGGCTCAGGTCCTTCCACTCCGTCGCCGCGCTGTCGTGCGCCTTGAGCGCGCCGACGTTGCGGATGCCGTCGAGGTTCAGGGCCAGGCTTTCCTGCGCCACGTAGCAGGACGGCTCGTAGAGCAACCCGCCAAACGCCACGCGCACACCCGCGCACGCGACCATAAAACAAGCCAATGCCATTCTCTTCATTATGTACCCTTCTCGCATCGCGAGCCTTTCGTGTATTTCGTGTGTCTCGTGGTTAACAATCCCACCCTACTTGAGCAGTATCTGCGTGCCGCGCATCGCGCCGAACTTCAGTGTGCGACCGCCGTCTACCAACATCAGGCACCACTGGCGGTTGCTCGTCCGCGCCGTGCCGTCCGCGTTCACGAGCGTAAGCGACGGCAACGCAATCGGATTCGTGAACGTCGCCACCGTCTTCATCGCGCCGAACGTCGCATCGTCCAGCGTGTCCGCTTCCGTCACGCGCACGCCCTTCCCTTCGGCGAACGTGAGCGTGTTGGCCGTGAGAAGCGGCGCGGCAAGCGTCCCCTGCACGACGGCGGCGGGAATCTCCAGGTCGCCGCCCGGATAGCCGTTCGGATCTGTGAACGCGAGCGTGCCGCCTTCCAGGCGCGTCGCGCCGGCGTACGTGTTCGCGCCGCCCAGCGTCAGCTTGCCGCCGCCCTTCTTCGTGAAGCCGCCGCCCGCGACCTCGCCGAGCGTGTACGTGCAGGGGAAAGTCGACTTGCGGTCCCAGCTGTCGACCGTCACCGTCGTCTCGCCGTCGTAGCCGTAGCCGGGCGACGTGACGATCACGCCCTTCACCGTCCGCGTGGCGTCGTCGTAGTCGGCGATCGCGGTCGCGCCGTGTCCGTTGCCGTCGATCGCGATGCGCGGCGGACCGATCATCTTCTTGTAGGAAATGGGCGAAAGGACTTCGGCAGGCAACGTGATGGAGGTGATCGACTGGCCGGTGGGACGCACCAGCGGAGCGGTCCATACGGCGTTCGCGGCCTCTGTCTCGATCGTCGCGCCGCCGGAGTACACCACCACCGCCGTCGGATCTTTGTCGTGCGCGGTGGCCGAGCCGAAGATGTTCCCCGCTGTGGATGCGAGGCGCACGGTTCCGCCGTCGAAGCTGACGTACGATTCGGAGAGTCCCGCCTGCGCCAACCCGACCGCACGACTGGCCAGGTTTAGCAGCTGCACGGTGCCGCCGTTGCGCACGTTGACCTGCGACCAGAAGTTCGTGCGCCACTGGAAGTAGGTCCCGGCCAGCTTGATGAGGGACCCTTCGCCGTCCGAGGTGATCACGGCCATGCCGCCCTGCGTGGTCGAGTAGTCCTGCGAACCGAACGTGAACGTGCTGCCGGCGTCGAACGTGCCGCCGTCCGTCACGTACAGCTCCGCGTGCCCGCCCTTGCTGAACTTCCAGCTGGAGGTCAGCATCTTGAAGAGACCGCCGTGCTGCACGATGAAGCCGACCGAATTGGGCGACAGGCCCACGGTCGTGTGCGCGTACACCTCCACCGTGCCGTCCGTCAGTCCCCAGTATCCGTAGCCGCCGTTGCCATGGCCGATGTAGCCGTCGTTCGACGTGGTGGCGCGCGTGTACACCTTGCTGCGCGCGCCGCTCTGGTGGATGGCTCCGAGCCCGCCGTCGTAACCGACCGTGATGTCGTTCGTGACCGTCGTGTCGTTGTAGATCTTCATCAGTCCCCATTTGTTCGCGCCATTGCCGACCATGATCTGGTTCGGGTTGCGCTCCTTGCCGTACCTGTCGGCGGGTTGCGGATGCGCGATCCACGTCGTGTTCGTCAGCGTCATGGTGGGCACGTTGGTGGACGTGGGCCCGTTGACGTACGTATAGGCGTTGGAGACTGTCACGAGCGGCGCGTCCATGAAATGCAGCTCGCCGGCGTCCAGCGTCACGGAACCGACCTGGGCCGTGTTCATGATCCAGGTCGCGCCGCCCGCCCCGCCGCCAGTCTTGTACAGATTGCCTTTCGCGCCAGGCGCGGTCGTGATCGGCCCCGTGATGCTCAGCTTCCTGAGATCGGGGGTCGAGCTCGCCATGATAATCTTCAGCTGATTTCCCTCGATCGAAATCGGCCCGGCATACTGGTTGTAGCCGGTGCGGCTCGTGTGCAATCCACCGGCGTCTAAGCGCGCGTTCCCCTTGGCAACGTACGTCCAGTTGATTTTCTCGGTCGCGTAGTTGAGGCACCACATGTTGATGTAGCCACCGTCGGCGACGAACTTGTTCGAGCTGTCGCCGTTCAGCGTCCCGCCCTGCTGCGCGAGCACCTGCCCTCCCTTCGCCACGATGTTCCCGGGCGATACGACCGTGGTGAAGATCGACAGGGTGCCGGACCCGATCTTCGTCAGCGTATGGCCGTTCATCGTGAATTTCCCGGTCTTCAGACCGTACCGCTTCGTGCCGCCCCACGAGCCGTCGCCCGTCATCTCCAGGTTCTCGAACATGAAGTCCCGGTTGCTGGTGCCGTTCGTGCAGATGATCGCGCCGACGCCTCCCAATCCGTCGCCCTCGAAGAAGACCTTGCGCGTGCGCATCGCCTGGTCGGACTGCGAGGAAACGTCCAGCGTGGCGTTGGAGAGGACGGAGAGGTTTCCGTTTTTGCCGAACGCGCCGCTCGATCCGCCCAGCGACCCCGCCTCGATGACGATCGGCCCCACGAACGCGCTGTTCGCGCCCGTGAGCCACGCCGTCCCCGTGCCGCGCTTGACGAGGCCCGGCACGCTCGCGTCCAGCACGGTCGCGTATTCGGCGAACTCGCCCGCCTCCACGGTCAGAACCTTGTAGCCCGTGTCGGGGTCCGTGGACTCGACTACGGCCGCCGAAAGGGTCGCGCTCACCGCGACCGCCGCCAATCCTGCCACAAAGAACAGTTTCTCCATTCTGCACTCTTCTCTCATTGCTAGACTTTCGTGTATTTCGTGTGTTTCGTGGTTAACAATCCCACCCTACTTGATCAGCAGCATCGTGCCGTTTGGGCGATCCACCAGGTACAGGCTGATGTAGTCGGGAGACATGTATACGCCAGAGACATACGGTCTCACGTTTGAGAACCGCAAGACGTTCTCAGATTGCACCACACCGTCAGGGATGACAATATTGTCCTGTGTCGTGTTGGAGCTCCAGGTCCCAAGATTCGTTCCGTTGAGTTCCATGTTCACCGTACCAGTTCCGAATGTGCGGAACTTCATGCGCCAGTCGTAGTGCGCAAGTATTTCTGCAGGAACGCTAAAATGGATAAGCGTGTTGGTGTGGACGGTACTCTTGCCGTTACTGTCCGTTCCTGTCCCGAACAGAGCCCTGCATCCGTCATACCAGTTGGCCCCGACGAGCCAATAGTTGGCGTTGTCCTGGTAATGCCCTTCCCAGCCGAAATCGTATAGGCTTCCATCCCTCTTCCCGTACTGGAGCGATCCGCCAAACACGGCGGAGTCGATCTTGACCGGAACCGATCCCGAATCCGTCCGCGCGAGCTCCAATACGTTTGTGGTGCCGGCGACAAGCAACGTCTCCGGCACGAACCATCGCGCCGTCTGGCCTGGCGCCACGAGGCGAGTGTCAAGTAACGTACCATTGACGGTCACGCAGACCGTCCCAGAGCCGGAATTGCTTGTGGGCTTGATACGGAACACCTGCGGCATGGCCGCCTCGCCGTAGGTATCGAGAGGAAAGCGAAATGTCACCTTCCCGCCCGACGGAAGTGCCGCCGGAACGTTCCAGCGGTCCTCGTCCACGTCCACCGTCGCCATGGTGCCCGAACCGTTGAATTCGGTCGTTGCATCATTCTCCACGCCCACGCGCCACAGGTCGGTGCGCGGCCACGCCGCTGCCTCGCGCATTTCCGCCTCTGTCAACGCGTTCGACCATACGGCAAAGCTCTGGATGCTGCCGCGGAACGTCTTTATGTCGTTGTATTGCGCACTTGGATTGATCCCCAGCCAGCCTACTTGGGCGCTCCTGTAGGCCTCGCCGCCCATGGTCATCGTCGCGTCTTGCCGTGGCGAGGCATCATAACCTTCATTGAGCGTGTGCGTGATGAATGTCGTGGACCAGTTCGCCGACGCGGAGTTGCTGGAGCAGCTCTTCGTATCCCAGATGTTGCCGTAGCGGGACATGAGGAACGACACCTTGCGTCCGTCCACCGACACGACGAGATCGTTCCACGTTCCCATTCCCGCCTTACTGCCTCCGTTGTTCACGTAGAAGGATGCCCCACCGTAAATGAACATGACATTCGCCAGCTTGTTCGTGAAAAATGTCTTGCTGTTGTCAATGGTCCACACGTCATTTCCCGTCGGTCCCAGCCCCACCATAAAGCCGCGCTTCGCCGAACCGTTGTTGCCGGCGTTCAAGATCCAGGCGTAATCCTTGTGCGGACGTGTCAGGTCCGGACGATATCGGATGGCAAACGCGAAACGGGTCCGGTTCGTGATCGCCTGCACGGCATACGCCGGCAAGCGGAACGTGTTGGGATTCATGTATCCCAATTGTGCCTCATCGTTCGTGACAGTCACCGTCTGGGGCAGGTAGAGACATTGCATCTGCCGGGAAACGCCGCGGTAGGGCATGTTGACCGTCTCGTTCGTGAACACGGTCGCGCAGCTGCCGTTGTCATGGCTTTCGGTTCCATGGAGGTTCAGGGCGTCACGCAGCTCGCCTGAATCGAGAATGCCGTTGCCATTGGCGTCCACGCCCATGCCGCGAAACCAATAACTCGCCTTGGAGTAGACATCCGCCCGCGCTGTCGCACTAGAAAGCGACACCATCGCCCCGATTGCAACGCCTGCCACAAAGGCCAATTTCCTCATCACTCAGATCCTTTCGTGTATTTCGTGTGTTTCGTGGTTCAGAATCCCCGTCCTACTTGATCAGCAGCATCGTGCCGACGATCGCGCCGAAGTTGTACGTGCCGGCGTCCTTCTTGAAGAGCGCCCATTTGAAGCCCTGGGGCGGCTCGCCCTCGAATGCCAACTCGGGCTCGGAACCCTTCACCTCTGCCGCCAAGAACGCCACCTTCGTGCCGCTACGCGCGTACGTCTCCAGGTTCTCCGGATCCGTGATCGTGAACGTCGCACCCGGCGCGAACGTCAGGTTGCTCGAGAACGTCGCGTACTTCCCCGCGAAGATGTCCGCGCACGACGCGCGCATCGCGTTCGCCACCGTCACCTCGCCGTTGGCCACATTGCCCGCGCCCGTGAACGTGGAGACGGTGATGGGAGACTTGTAGAGGTCAAGCGTCGCGCCAGACTCGACGCGTACGGGCGTATTGGACGGAATGACGCCGTTCGTCCGGGTCCGCAGCATTCCCCCTTCCACAGCGATGCCGCCCGTGACCGTGTTCGTGGCGAACAGGTCCAGATACGGCGCGCCGCGCTTGATGAACTCGCCGCACATCCCCTCGTTGCTGGAGAGGGTGAGCGCACACTCGTAGCGCGTCGAGCGGTCGGGACTTTCCAGATACGCCTTTGCGCCGTCGCTGTAGTCACAGCCGCGCGAGGTGACGACGATCTTCGTGACCTTCTTCGAGGAGAAGTCGTACTCCGCGTACGCGCTCGCGCCCCAGCCCGTAGCATCCTCAAACACGACACGCGCAATGCTCATGTAGTTGGTCGCGATAAAGCCGGAAACCGTCGGCAACGCCACGCTCTCCACGCCCTTGCCCGTGGGACTCTCGAACCAGAACGGAATCTCCGTGCCCCCCGTGCCGGAATTGGCTGCGTTCTCCGACGTATCGAAGACCAGGCCCTTCTTCCACACGACGAAATGGTTTGGGCTGCGCGTGTAATCGGATCCTGCAGCACCAGTCCAGCCCCAGGCAAACGTCGGCATCAGCGTCGCACCGTCCACGTTCACGTATGTGCGCGTTCCCGCCGCCACACTCGTTCGCCTGAATCGGTTGGCCTTGACGATCGCACCGTCCATGATGTTCAGAATGTTCGTGTAGGCGACGCCCGCTCGCCCCGATTGGAGCAGCGTCGTGCGGAACAGGGTGCCCGTGCCAGAAATGGTCGCCACGTTCAAGCCGTTCGTCCCCATCTGGAAGCCGCCACCCTGGCTCGTCTTGACCGCAAGCGTGTCGTTCGTGCCGCCCGTCTGCACGAACAGTCCCTCGCCGCCATGCCCGGCGTAGAACACCGCGTCGGTGGTGTCGGGGCGTCTGCACTCGAACAGCCCGCCCGTCTGGCGGAACGCGCCGAAGCTGCCGACCCGCTCCGCAAGATAAACGGTGTTGCTCACATGGAACTCGCCGCCCTCCAGCGTGTAGTAGCCGCGCGAACCACTGAACTCGCCGATGCGTCCCGAATCCCACGACGGAACAACCACGCTGCCTCCCGTCTGGCGGAACTGCGCGTTGGCGGCTTGGGAAATGCGCATCATCCTCATGAAGAATGTCCCGCGCGTCTGCACGACCGTAGCGTTGCTCTTGAGCACCAGACGGCAGGTCCGCGTCGAATTGTTCGTCAGGTAAAGATACCCTCCGCTCACCCAAAGGTTGTTGGCCGATCCCGGCAGGTCGACGTCACCGTTCAGCCACAGCGTGCCGGCGCCCTGCTTCTCGACGCCGACGCCGCTGTCACTCGTCAGGGTTCCGTCGATGGACATCGAACAGATTTTGCCGTTGTTTACCGTGTTGAGAATCGCGTTGTTCTCGACCGTTCCTGTCGCATGGACATTTCCAAGATGGTTCACGTTACCCGAGTTGCCGGACTGCGCTTGGATCGAGCGCCACGTGTAGACCTTGATCGTTCCCTTAACTTTCGTCCCGCCGAATCCCCAAAGCCCCAACGTGCTGTTCGTGACGACGACCGTCACGTTCTCGTCAAGGGTCGGATTGCCTTGGAACAGGAGCGTCCCGGCCGCGTTCATGATCGTGCCGGGGCCGTCGCTCGATGAGATGTGGTTGAAGAGCAGCCAGCTGCTGCTGCCGATGCGCGTAAGCGTATGGCCGGCGAGATCCAGAACGCCCGCCGACTTGTACATTCCCCAGCGGCTGGCGACCTCAACGGTGGCGTCGTCCGCCAGCACAAGATGGTCGAGCATGCTGTCGGCAACAACACTTCCGCTCGTCTGCGTGTAGCGAAACGCGCCCTTGTCGTCCACGCCCTTGCCCGCAATCGTCACCGTATGTCCGGTAAAGCGATCTGTAGCTTGTCCGCCGGTCGTACATGGCGTCTTGATCCAGAACGTCGCGCCGCTCTGCACGGTGACTGGCGTGCCGGTGCCTACCGCCTTGAGGTCAGTGATGGAGAGCGTGCCCGTCTCCACCACCACGCTGCCCTTGAACGTCGTGGTGGCGGCGGAGAGCACCACCTCGCCCACGCCGCGCTTCACGAGCCGCGCGTAGTCGCCGATCGCGGCGCTGTTCGTGAACGACTCGCCCGCCGCGGCCGTCACGACGAAGTCGGTACCGTCCGGCTCCGCGCTCCCGGCAAGCGCCGGAAAGGTCGCGCTTGCCGCGGCCGCCACACATGCCACAAAGGCCAAACTCCTCATCACGCAGATCCTTTCGTGTATTTCGTGTGTTTCGTGGTTCAGAAAACCCACCCTCACGTCATGGCAGCTCGCCCTTGGACGCCTTGGTCAGGAACTCGAGTGCCTTGTCGACCTGCCCAAGCAGCGCGGCCTTGTCGTCGGCGATCGCCTCGGGCGCCTTGTCGGCCACGATGTCTTTCCGAAGCACCTGCATGTCGGCGAGGATCGGCCCGACGATCGTAGGCAATGCGGCCTTGACGGCCTTCTCCTTGGCCACCCTGTCGCCCGCTGCCTTTGCGGCTTCGGCGTTAGCGGCCTTGCTCAACTTCCTGCCGATCTCCTCGAACCTCTTCTCGTACGGCTTGATGTGCTTCTGCAGCAGAGGGCCGTTCTGCACAAGCCCCTTCAGGTGCGCAAGGTACTTCTCCGGGCCTCCTTGCCTGTAGCCGGTCTGTCCCAGCACCTCGCCCTTGGCGTCAAGCAGAAGCACCGTCGGATAGCCGCGGACGGCATACTTCTCGGAAAGTTCGCCGTTGCGCTTCGCGGTCGCCTCCTTCACGAGCGACTTGTCGCTGGGGAAGTCGAGGAACACGGGCACGAAGGTCTTGCCCACCTCGTCGCTGAACGCCTTCTGCGACAGCACCTCGCCCTCGAGGCGCTTGCACCAGATGCACCAGTCGCTGCCAGTGAAGAGCGCGAGCACCGTCTTCTTCTCCGCCGCGGCCTTCTTGAGGGCGGCGTCAAAATCGTCCGTGAAGCCAGCCGGCATCGCGAACATCCCTGCCGCAACAGCCGCGGCAAACGTCATGATCAGTTTTTTCATGGCACTAGTTTACCGAAAGCTGCCGCCGTAGGCAACCAGATTCATCTGGCAAAGTTCGCGGCTCGGTTGACTGCGGTTGACCGCGCCATTCGTAATGTGGTATAATGCCTTTGCTATTAGTGAACAAAGAACCTGCAAAACGAGGATTGCCACATGAAAAGAGCCTGTCTTGGATTTTTCGTCGCCTGCCTGCTCGCGGCGGCAGCGTCCGCTAACCCCGTGCTGCGCATCATGCCGCTCGGCGACTCGATCACCGAGGGCGCGGGCGCCACCAGCACCGGCGGCTACCGCGGGCCGCTCTGGACCCTGCTCGCGAACGCCGGGTACAACGTGGACTACGTGGGCTCCAACACCACCAACCAGGACAAGACGAACGGCATGGACCCCGACCACGAGGGCCATGGCGGCTGGCGCCTCGACGGCACCTACGGCGGCAACGGAATCTTCGAGAAGCTGCCCACCTGGTTCAGCACCATCGAGTCGCCGGACGTCATCCTCCTCCACCTCGGCACGAACGACTCCGGCGCCGACACGCTGAACAACATGGCGCGCACCACGGCGCTCCTCGACCGCCTCTTCGCCCTACAGCCCTCCGCGCACGTCATCGCCACCACGATCCTGTGGCGCGGCCAGGCGGGGAATTACGCACGCATCCAGACGTACAACTCCAACCTCACCAACGTCGTGGCCGCGCAGGTTGCAAAGGGACAGAAGATCTCCATTCTCGACATGCACACCGCAGTCGGAGACAACACGGGATATTTCAACACCGACCTTCTCCACCCGAACGCAACGGGTTACGACGTGATGGCGAACGCCTGGTTCGGCGCGATTCAGGAGCTCTACCCCGACCCCGCGGACTTCACCACCACCCACGCGCCGGCCCCCGTCTTGGCGACCGGAGACAGCGCCACGCGCGCCTCGGTCACCCTGCGCGTCAACACCGCCGTCACGCAGGCCTCCGCCGAGAACCTCGCGAACTACGCACTTTCGGGCTGCACGATCGCCTCCGCCGCGCTCAACGCCTCCGGCGACAGCCGCACCGTCACGCTCACGCTCGCCGCACCGGGCGCCTACGGTTCCCACGCGCTGACCGTCTCCGGGCTCGTCAACGCCGTTGACGGCACCGCGATGACTTCCGCGCAGGCGCTCTCCTTCTTCTTCGAGCATCCGCGCGGCGTGGAGAACTACGTCCCCGCCTCGGAGCTCGCGCAGTACAAGCTCGTCTACAGTTACGACCCGCCCGCCGCCGGCGCCAACTGCATCGACGCGACCTTCTACGCCGTGGACAACCACATGGAGTTCGGCAGCATCGCGCGCGTGGCGTACTACGTGGAGCTGCGCAAGCCGAACGAGGACCTGCAGTACGTGTGGGTGTCGATGGACGCCTTCACGAACGACGCCGCCTTCGTGGGCGTGCCCGTGCGCGCGCGCGGCACGACCTTCCAGCAGTACGTCCAGAACCTCAAGGTGTGGAGCAACGTGCCGGGCGTC
>CAMPAF010000027.1 GCA_946631535.1 uncultured Verrucomicrobiota bacterium | reverse complement strand
GCATCGACGGCATGATCCACGTCAGCGACATGAGCTGGACGCGCAAGATCAACCACCCGTCCGAGTGCCTCCAGAAGGGCCAGCAGGTAGAGGCGGTGATCCTGGACGTCAACCCGAAGGAGCAGCGCATCTCGCTGGGCCTGAAGCAGGCGCAGACGGATCCGTGGAGCGAGATCGCGTCGAAGTACGCGGTCGGCTCTATCGTCAAGGGCAAGGTTTCGAAGATCGCCTCGTTCGGCGCGTTCGTCGAGCTGGAGGACGGCGTGGACGGTCTCGTCCACATCTCGCAGATCTCCGACCAGCGCATCGACAAGGTCAAGGACGCGCTCAACGTCGGTGACGAGGTTGAGGCGCGCGTGGTCAAGGTGGACCGCGAGGCGCGCCGCATCGGTCTCTCGATCAGCGCCGTCAACATGACGGAGGAAGAGGTGCGCGCTCTCGAGGAGTCCGCGACCGAGACGATCGGCGCCACCAGCAGCGCGCCGAAGAGCGGCGAGCCGCTGGGCGGCCTGGCGGCGGCGTTCGACGACGCGTTCGGCAACGTCGAGTGGCAGCCGGGAGAGGCCGAGAGCAAGTGATCAAGACATGAGCGACTGAGCGAGTGAGCGTTAGCGGAACGAGCGAAGAAGCGAAAACCTTATCAAGAAAGGAATACTACAATGGCCAGAGTCTGTGAAATCTGCGGCAAGCGTCCGGCGGCCGGCCGGCACATCGTCCGCAAGGGTTCGCCCAAGTACAAGGGCGGCATCGGCCTGCACACGACCGGCATCTCCAAGCGCCGGTTCCTCCCGAACCTGCACACGGTGCGCGTGACCGACGGCAAGGGCAACACCTGCCGCAAGACGGTCTGCGCCCGCTGCATCAAGTCGGGCAAGGTCGCGAAGGCGTAAGACAGCCTCGCGAACAACGGAGAGGGTCGGTGCTTGCGCATCGGCCCTCTTTGTCATATAATATCGACGCAAACGTTTCGCTAACCATTTCTCAAGGAGGCAACTATGGCAGAAGAAGAGCTTGATGCCGAGGTCGCGGCCGGGGCGGTCGAGGGCTCGGAATACGACAACTCGGAGAACGGCACGATCATCCGAGACACGGACATCGTGTTCGACTGTCCGCACTGCGGGCACAACCTGGCCATCGACTACCGCGGCGCGGGGCTGCAGATCAACTGCGTCCAGTGCGGAGAGTCGGTGCTCGTGCCGATTCCCGACGGGATGAAGATCGACGACCTGGACATTGAGCCGGGCGAGATACTGAAGCAGCTGTTCAAGACGCGCCGCGACCTGCAGAAGCAGGAGATTCGCGCCGAAGGCCTGGAGGAGCAGGTGCGTGGCCTAGTTGAGCGCAACAGCATGCTCTATGCCCAGTGCGAGGCACTTGCGATGCAGGTGGCGGAACTGCGCAACTTCTGCCAGCAGCACGCATCCGTCGGCGAGAAGATGGTTGCGCTACTCGACAGGATGTCGGCCAGCCTCGCCAATGACGCCGCGTCGGCGGAAGCCGGTGACGAAAACGCGGAAGCGGCCGCAGAAGCATGAGACTTGGCTTCCATTCGATTTTCGTCAACGGGCTGACCTTCTCGCGCGTGCCGCTGATCTTCGGCTTCATGGCCTGCGCAGTCGTGGCGCAGCGCGGTGGAAGCGCGTGGTGCGCGGCGACGGCGTTGCTGCTGATGTGCCTTGCGGGGTTGTCCGATCTCTTCGACGGGCACCTCGCGCGCCGGTGGCGTGTGGTCTCGACGTTCGGGAAGCTTGCGGACCCGCTGATGGACAAGGTGTTCTTCATCGTCTCGTTCCCGACCCTGCTGTGGCTCATCGGGGCGCAGGGCGGGAACCGTTTCCACGCGGTGCTGATGCTCGTGTTCACGGTGCTGTACATCCTGCGCGACCAGTGGGTGACGTTCCTGCGCGCGATCGCGTCCACATACCAGGCAGACGTGAGCGCGATGTGGCTGGGCAAGGTGCGTACCGCGCTGTCGTTTCCTGCGGCTGCGCTCATCTACCTGTATCTTGCGTTCCACGGGATGCTCCCGGCGGAATGGAACCGGCCGTTCCTCATGACGGTGTACGCGACCGAGGTGTTCCTGATCGTCCTGAACATCTATTCCAGCGTCGTCTACACGCGGACGTACTGGCCGTACATGATGCGGGCCCTCCAGTCGAAATGACAGAGGATGTCGAGGACGTGGCGATGTAAACTCAACGATGATTCCGGAGAAACAAGCGATGCGCACGGCAGAGATAGAACGAAACACGAAGGAAACGAAGATCAGGCTGTCCCTCAACCTCGACGGTTCCGGAGATGGAACGGTGGATACCGGGATCGGCTTCTTCAACCATATGCTGGAGTTGCTGAAGAAGCATGCGCTCATCGACCTGTCCGTGAAGGCCGTTGGCGACCTCGACGTGGACTACCATCACACGGTGGAGGACATCGGCCTGGTTCTGGGGCAGGCGTTGAACCAGGCGCTCGGCGACCGGCGCGGCATCACGCGCTACGGTTTCGCGTCGGTGCCCATGGACGAGGCGCTCTGCGAGGCGTCGCTCGACCTTGGCGGACGTCCGTTCGTGGTGCTCTCGAGCGGCAAGAAGCACCTGATGGTGCGCGACTTCGAAGTGAAGCTTATCGAGGAGTTCTTCCGCGCGGTGAGCGTGGAGGGGAGGCTTAACATACACCTGCGCGAGATCTACGGAGACGAGACGCACCACGTATGCGAGGGGCTGTTCAAGAGCTTCGCGCGCGCGTTGCGCCAGGCAGTTGCCGCGGATCCGCGCGAGACTGGCGTTCCGTCGTCAAAGGGCGTGCTGTAACATGGCGTGCAAGGGGAATGTCCAGCGCCTCCTGGCGCGTCTTCGGCGAGATGGCGTCCGCCGCCGGACGGCGGTGTCCACTCGCGCGATGGGGCGTCCCCGCACATTCCACGCATACGACATCGGCGACGACACGTTCGTCTTCGAGAAGGCCACGTGGCGCGACCTCGCCGAGCAGGCGTCCGTCCTGCTCGCCGAGAAGAAGTCGCTGCGGCAGGGCGGGCACGGGCATGTGATGACTATCACTACGGGCAACCATTCCGTGGCGGCGCTTCCGCTCCTGCAGGGGCAGTTCTGGGATCTTGCCCACATCCCGACGGCAAAGCGCGGAGACGCGCTGATGCACGATGTCCTCTGCGCGAACATAGTGGACGGCAAGCTGGAGATCTCGCAACGCGACGTGCCTGTGCAGACGCTGACGGCGCTCGACGCATGGCTGACCGAGACGCTCAAGTTCCCGCTAGGCGACGTGGTGATGGTCGAACGCATCGACACCACGCTCGAGCACTACCGGCAGCTAGGCCAGGAGTGGCGGGTGAAGCCGCTCGCCTGGACAGAGCAGGAGATGTCGGTGGCCCTTGCGGCGAGCCGCAAGGGCATCTCCACATCGCTCCAGTACTATCACGGCTCGCGCGGCGTCCACTTCTTCTCCTACTCCGACTTCCACAGGTTCGCGCAAATGGCGGCGACGGACTTCCAGAAGTTCCGTGTGTGCCTCCGCGAGCTGACGGGCGTGTTCGAGGGCCACTCGATGTCGTTCATGCGGCAGCTCAAGGTGCACGGGCACCACGAGATCGAGCTGTTCGGCCTGCGGCGAGGCGATGCGCTCGAGCGCATCGTGCCGGAGATGGAGCGGCTGATGGAGCAGATCGTGCTACGCCGCATCACGCCGCACGCCGCAGCCGAGAGGATAGCGGAGATAGACGCGATCTACAAGTCGCTCCTCACGCGCGCCGAGTTCGCGGACGACACGTCGAAGGTGTTCACGGAGACGCTCTACATGTACATCACGGGCGAGATCTACTCCGTGATGGGCGAGGGCACCACGCCGGCGTTCGACGACCGCCGCACCGCGCTGCCAGGCGCGACGTTCGTGGACGGGCGCGCCCAGTTCCATCCTGGCGTGGACGCGCGCAGCGAGGTGCTGCTCTCGAACCTGCGCGTGCTCGTGAGCAAGGACGAGATGGTGGAGTACGCGAACGTTTACGAGCTGCGCACGGACGACGGCGACGACGTGCCGATCGGCGAAGGCCCCACGCGCGAGGTCGTGTACAAGACAAACCGCCGACCGATCGCCACTTCGCTTGTGGAGAAGCGGCTGTCGAAGAAGACCAACGGCTACGGCAGCTATGTCATCGCGCGTGTGGAGGGGTTCAAGGCGCTGGGCGTGGAGCTCTCCGACTACCGGCTCCTGCGGCGGCGGCGGCCGCACGGCAAGCGGCAGTTCGTGGACTACTACATCCGCACGCGCTGCGAGGGCGAGCCGCTTGCGGACATTCCGGCTAACTACTTCCAGATGGCAGGCGAGTTCGGCGGCGCCGAGGCCGGCGAGGACCCGCAGGTCATCTCCGCGCTCGCAGTGCTGATGGGCGACGCGGCGGCGCAGAACCTTGCGATGAAGAAGTACGACCCCGACACGAAGTCCAGCCTCTACGGCATCGGCAAGGAGATCTACCGCTTCGGCTACGACATCAAGGCTGGGCGGCTGATGCCGCAGGCCGTCTCCTGTTGCAGCATCCGCGGATCCTTTGGCTGGCCAGACCTGTCTCAGACCGAGCGAAACCTCACAGCGCTCGTGCAGTTCTACATCTCCACTTATGCCAAGGCGCTGGCGGCGTTCGCGGCAGACCATCCCGTGGTGCCGCTCGAGAAGCTCGCCGAAAGCTTCTTTGCGGGATTCGAGTACCGCTCGCGCGCGATGGAGTGGCAGCTGACCGTCAAGCGTGACGGGTTCGAGTCGTTCGACCCGGGGCTGCCGCGCCGCTATGGTTTCGCGGCGAAGTGGCGGTTCGTGCTGTGGTCGCTGGAGCGCCAGGTCCGACGTATCGGACTGCTGCGCCGCGCGTTCATGGACTGCATCTCGCGTCCTGACGACGTGGAGGTGGTGACGCCGGTAGAGGACGTGCGGATCGTCGGCGACGACAACGCGACAAACGTGCTGAACGCACTCGCCGACCTCGAGATTCGCTTCATCGGCGGCGATTGAAAGAACGCGTCACATTACTGCGGCGGGGAGACCGTTGGCGCGGAATGGCGACAGGTCCGTGTCGGGCTGGCGCGACTCGTCGAACCCCGGCTGATAGGTTCGGCCTGCGAACTGGTATTTTGCTCCGGCGGCGAGATGGTAGGGGAGAAGCTCGACACGCTGGAGTCCGGACCGGCCTTCTAGCAGGCGAGCGAAGCCTTTCTTCGCCTCTGGCGAGTCGTTCACGCCCGGTATGAGAGGGATACGCGCGACGAAAGGCTTGCCGGAATCCTTCAGCCAGCGGAGGTTGGCATGGATTGGCGCTGGATCGACTCCGGTCCACTTCCTGTGCGCGACGGGGTCTGGGTGCTTCAGGTCCTGGTACACGAGGTCGATGCGCGAGACTACGTCGCGATAGGCGTCCGGCGGGGCATAGCCGGACGTTTCGATCGCGAGGTGGATGTGGGGGCGCAGGCGGTCCGCGAGTTCCGCAAGGAATGCGGACTGCATGAGGGGTTCGCCGCCTGAAAACGTGACTCCGCCGCCCGACGCCGCGAAGACGTCGGCGTTCGCGAGAAGCTCGCTGGCGAGTTCGGTGACGGTCCAGCGGCGTCCGCATACGACCCTTGCCCGATGGGGACAGACCCTTTCGAGGGCGGACAGGTCGTCGGGCGGGATGTTTCCGCAGTTCCCGCAGCGTGCGCAGAGCTTCTCCTTGAAGAGTACTTCCGGCTCTGGGGACAGACCCTCGGGGTTGTGGCACCATGCGCAGCGAAGGGGACAGCCCTTGAAGAACACGGTGGTGCGCACGCCGGGTCCGTCGTGCAGGCAGAATTCCCGCACCTCGAAGATGACTGCTGTTTTGGAACTGTCCATGCGCGAAGTATAGCACAAACGGCCGTATTATGGTAAACTACTTGCAACCGAAAGGAAGAAAACATGAAACTAGACAGACGAGCATTTGCAATCCTAGCCGTCGGAGCGCTGTCGCTTTGCGCGATCGAAGCGTTTGCGGGAGTCCCGCCGCTACCTCCCGGTGCCCGGCCGCACCCCGGCTATGGATGGTGTCCGCGCTGCGAAGGCCGTAGGTACGTTCCGAGCGGGTTTCTGGGCTGGACATCCAAAGTATGTCCCCAGTGCCGCGGAACAGGCATGGTCGCGCTGCCGCCACCACCGCCACCACCACCGCCGCCGCGCGTGGTGCCGCATCACCACCACAAGCCCGTACCGCCTCCGAAGCCGTCGCATCATGGCCACGGCCCCAAGCCGCATGGTGGCCACGGCACGCCGCGCCATCCGTAAGAGATTTGAGGTATTATCTCTCAAGCTTGTCGTGTGCGTGCGCTTTGGGGCGCACGCGCGCCGAAGTGCTAGCCAATGCTCGCATTGGCTCGCGCAAAGGGATGGTGACGCTTTCGGACGACATCCCAGGACGCGCGATTCTCTTCGGGATGGTACCCGGCGAGCTGCCGTCTGTCGATTCGCGCGAGTTCGACATGCGTTCAAACCGCTTGCTCCTGCATGCGGTTGAACAGTTCCGTTCTGAGCTTGACGGTTTCCTGAGCCGCTACGACCCCGCGCGCGTCGCCATCGTGCTTGGCGCGTCGAACACGGGCATTGACGAGGCGCAGCGGCATGTTGACAGCTGGCTGGATGTCGGCGCGAAGCCAGCCGAGATGGACTTCTCCATGATCGAGCTTGGCACGCAGGCAGACTTCCTGAAGAAGACGTTGGGCGTGAAGGGGCCGGCATTTACGGTGTCGACGGCGTGCAGCTCGAGCGCGAAGGCTTTCGCGTCGGCACGTCGTCTGCTCGAGGCTGGCGTGGTGGACGCCGCGATCGTGGGCGGAGTGGACGGGCGTTGCCGCTTCGCGATGAACGGCTTCCACGCCCTTGGCGCGCTTGCGCATGGCGAGTGCCGTCCGCTCGCGCCTGACCGCGACGGTATAAACCTTGGAGAGGGAGTGGCGCTGTTCACGCTAGAGCGCGAGGACATGGTCGAGGCGAAGGCTGGCGTGCGGGTAAGTCTCGCCGGAGTGGGCGAGTCGAGCGACGCCTACCACGCGACAGCGCCAGATCCGGAGGGAGGAGGCGCGGAAGCGGCGATGCGGGCAGCGATGGATGAGGCCGGGCTTGCGCCGGAGGACGTGGCTTACGTCAACCTCCACGGCACGGGCACGCAGGCGAACGACGCGATGGAGATGAAGGCCGTTGCCCGCATTTTTAAGGACATTAAGGATCTTAAGGTGTTTAAGGATTTTAATGATTTTAAGGTCTTTAATGACCTTGCTTCCCCTAATGACCTTAAACACCTTAATGACCTTAAACACCTTAAACACCTTAATGACCTTAGGATCGAGTCTACAAAGCCGATGACGGGGCATTGCCTTGGCGCGGCTGGCGCCGTGGAGGCGGCGATCTGCTGGCTCTACCTTTCGTCGGGGGACATCACTGGGGCGGCGCTTTCCAACTCCTTCGCGTTCGGCGGGTCGAACGCCTGCGTGGCGCTCGTGCCCGAGGAGGTGCGCCAATGACGCCGATTCCGCTGGAGGAGCTTCTCCCGCACCGCCCGCCGATGGTGCTGATCGACGCGGTGGAGTCGTTCGACGCCGAGGCGAGGCGCCTCGTCGCGCGCGTGACCATCGGAGAGAACCAGCTGTTCGTCGACGGGAAGGGCGTGCCGAACTGGGTGGCGATCGAATACATGGCACAGACTGCGGCGGCGCTGGTGGGGTATTACGACAGGCATGTGGCACCTGGCCAGCCTGCACGTCCCGGGCTTTTGCTGGGGACGCGAAAGCTGGACCTCAAGTTCGAGCGCTTCGAGGCGGGCAGGACGTACCACATCGCGGCCGAGAACGCGTTCTGCGATTCTGACGCGGCGTCGTTCGTGTGCAGCATCGAGGACGACTCGGGCGCGACGGTGGCTACGGCGAACCTCAACGCATATCGTCCGCCGGACATGGAAAAGTTTCTAAAGGAGCAGATGAAGACATGAAACGCGTGCTGGTGACAGGATCGTCGCGCGGAATAGGGCGGGCCGTGGCCCTGCGGCTGGCGAAGGACGGTTTTGCCGTCGTGACGCACGCCGTGCGCAACGTGGACGCCGCGCAGGCGGCGGCGGCGGAGTGCGCGGCGCTCTCGGGGCAACCGGAGCAGAAGGCGCTCGCCTTCGACCTTGCGGACCGCGCGGCCGTGACGGCGGCGCTTGAGGCGGACATGGCGGCGAACGGCGTCTATTTCGGGGTCGTTGCCAACGCGGGCGTGAACGCGGACGCGCCGTTCCCGATCCTCGAGGGCGAGATGTGGGACCGGGTGATCGACACCGACCTGACGGGCCTCTACAACCTGCTGAAGCCGGTGGTGATGCCGATGGTGTCGAACCGCGTGCGCGGGCGCATAGTGGCGCTCTCGAGCGTGAGTGGGATCGCGGGGAACCGCGGACAGGTGAACTACTCGGCTGCGAAGGCTGGCGTGATAGGGGCCGTGAAGGCGCTCGCGGTGGAGCTGGCGAAGCGCGGCATCACGGTGAACGCGGTCGCGCCGGGCGTGATCGAGACGGAGATGGCCGCGACGATAGAGTTCCAGGACGAGGTGAAGAAGGCTATCCCGATGCGCCGCTTCGGCACGCCCGAGGAAGTGGCAGGCGTGGTGGCGTTCTTGTTCCGCGACGAGGCTGCATACGTGACGCGCCAGGTGATTTCCGTGAACGGCGGCCTCTTCTGAAACGTGGTATAATATGCGGACCATGAAGATACTAGGCGATCCAATCTTTTCGAAGAACCCGGACGGCACGCTCAAGAGCCGCATCGGCACGCTTTTCTTCCGCACTCCCGGTCTCGTGACGCAGAAGGGGGTCCATGCGATGCAGCGCATCGCGTGGGTGAAGGAGCTCAACCGCGAGCGTGCGGAGGCCGGCCAGCCGGAGCTGACCGAGCGCGATGCGACGGCCGAATGGGCCGACTCGGCAGACCTGCTCTTCACGGAGGACTGCGTGCTGATACGGCCCGACCCAGACCGGATGGACCTGGCGTTCAAGGCTGACGAGGTGCTGCAGACGCTCGTCTCCAAGCGGCGCATTCGCTTCCTCAACACGCACGCCGCCAAGGTGCGCGACGCCCTGCGCGCGCGCGGCGAGAACTGGCGCATGGCGCGCGCGCCGCAGAGCGCGGAGGAGATCGACCGCGCTATCGCGGCCGCGCGCGTCGCGATCCAGCACGAGCCCATCTACTACTACAACGCCAACACCGGCACACGCTACCTCACGGCGGGCGGCCTTGGCAAGGTCTGCGCGTTGCCCCCCGACGCCTTCCGCGCGCAGGTGGAGGAGATAGCCGAAGGCCTGCGCGGGCACAACCGCCTCGGCCAGCCCGAGATCGCGCTATTCCCGACAGACCTGACACCGGACGTGCGCGAGGCGTTCAACGCGGTCAAGCCAGGCGAGCAGGACGACGCGGCGCTCCGCTCCGCAGTGGAGGCCGCAGCCACGAAGTGGCGACTCGCCCTCCCGGCCAACCTCCGCGACGAGACGTCGGCCAACCTAGACTGGCGCAACACGATGAGCGCGGCCATCTCGCGCCGTCCCAACGAGACTGAGGTGGGCGACCAGGACCTCATCCAGGGAATTAGCCCCGAGTTCTACCGCCAGATCGAGTGGCTGCCCGGCGGCAGCGTGGTGGACGGCCAGCTGATCTTCGACCCGCTCTTCGACGAGGCGCAGCGCACGCAGGATCCCGAGCTCCTTGAGCTGTGCGACTTCCGCGTGCGGTCGATCATCTTCAACCTCATCCGCCTTCTCGGCACGGTGGAGTACGTCAACATCGGCCGCATCGCGCACTCGCTGGCGCGCCGTCCCGTGGCAGGGCACAAGCGCGGCAACGTCTACATCGTGCAGTACAAGGAGGTGGGCAAGGACTATTGCCGCGTGTTCGTGATCCGCTTCCAGAAGTGGGGCATAGCCGAGCACCTTGACGAGGGCAAGGACCTGCTCCAGTCGATCCTGGAGGCGAACGAGTACGCGGACTACATCCTGGACCGCCGTCTAGCCTGCCGCCAGCTCGGCATGAACCTGCCGCACCAGGTGGGCTTCGGGCAGTTTACCGAGAAGTACCTCGGCCACAACCAGTACCACGGCACCACGGTGCGCGCGTTCTACTACATGCGCTCCTACATCTGCGGCATCGCCTCCGACAAGGTTCCGCCCGAGCGCTTCCGCAACCCTGCCTTCGCGCGAGCGTTCGCGACGCTGATGGGCGAGGCGGCCGCGCTCGACATGATCGTGGGCCGTGCCGCCACCGAGACGGGCGAGTGCCTCTTCGATATGAACTACGAGGTGCTCCAGTGCGGCGAGGACGGCCTGCCCTCCGGCCTTGTGGTGACGGACCACACTGGCTCATTCGTCAAGTACCGCGAATCGTACGACGAGCTGGTCGGCGCATACGCGAACGTTGTGCGCAGGCGCGAGAGGTTCGTGGGAGACTACCCCGCGTTCGCAAAGGCCTACGTGCAGGCGTTCGAGCGCCGCCTCGCGGCAGTGCAGGTTGCCTACCGTACCCGTCGGCGCGGGTTCGACGAGCTGTTCCTCCACCGCCCGTACGACCAGGCCGGCTCCGGCGCGTTCCGCTGGACGAGCGTCCTCAAGCGCCTCGATGGCTGCGATCCCGCCGCCGTGGCCGCCGCGCTCAAGAAGGCGATCCAGTCCTGACACTATCGCCGTCCCATCCCGAAAGTTTGCAATTGAAAATGGGGCGGGGATAATGGTAAGATATGCGTGTTAACTTCGCAAAAGGAGTAGCGCATGTCGAAACATACTTGTCCTTTCCTGAAGACAGTGGCTCTTGTCGCCGTATGCGGCATGGGTCCCGGGTTGCTGGCCGCCGCCGTTGACGGCACGTGGATACAGCCGATCAACGACAACTACAACATGTCGACCGCCGCTTACTGGCAGCACGCGGCGGTCGCGAACGGCGGCGGCTCCGTCAAATTCATCAACCAGAACAGCAACTACAAAAAGACGCTCTCCAACAACGTCGGCACGCTGACGTGGAACAACGTGGACCTCGGCGCCAGCGCGTTCACGCTTGCGGGGCAGCCCGTCGTGATCACGGGGGACTCCATCTTGACGGCGGCGAGCACGGCGGGCGTGAAGTTCACGAACGACGTCTCCTTCGCCTCCGGCGCGACGGTGACGAAGCGCGGCGCGGGGACGGTGACCTTCTACAACAAGGTCTCCGCGCCGGGTGCCACGCTCACGCTCGCCGAAGGCAAGCTTGTCTCGACCGCCGCCGACGCATTCCTCACGGACGCGGCGCTCAACCTCCGCACGGGCCTCTTTGAATGGCAGCCCGCTGCGGCGGCGGACGCAGCCCTCTCCGTCTCGGCCGGCGCGCTCGCGTACGGACCCGACCGCGCGCACGTCAAGGTGACGAAGGGGAACGCCGCCTCGTACGCCGTCACGTTCGCATCGCTCGCGCGCGTGGACGGCGGTTTCCTCGATTTGCAGCTGACGGACGGCATCGCCGCCCTCGGCGAGACGGAGAAGTTCCTCGTCTCGGGGCGCGCGTCCGACGTCGGCTTCATCGACGCCTCCGTGATCTCGTGCGGCGCGGGCGCGACGGGCGACGCGATCAACTTCCTCGTGTACGACGCGGAGAAGGGCTTCGTGCCCGCCGAGACGGCGGCGTTCGTGGAAGGGCAGGCGGCGGACGGGAAGGTGGCCGTGATTTCTTCGGACACGACCGTCTCGCAGGACACGGCCGTCTCCGCGCTCCTCGTCGAGAGCGGCGCGGAACTCACCATCGCGTCGGGCGTCACCCTCACGGTGGGCGACGGCGTGCATCCGGCGGGCGTCATCTGGCGCGCGACGGGTCTGGCGAGCGGGGCGATCAAGTATTGGAACGGCCCCGGCACACTCGCGTTCAAGGCGGGCTCTGCGGGGTACTTCTACTTCAACGGCTGCTCGACGCAGGAATCCCCTAATTGGACGGTGACAGGGCGCCTTTACCTGCAAGGCAACTTCAAGCTGGCGGGAACGGCCGGGATGACGTTCGCCGGCGCGGCGAACGTCCAGAAAGACTACGGCACGATCAGGTTCGTGACAGATGCGACGGGCTGGACGGGCGGCACGTCCGTGCTTGGCGTGCGCCTCCAGATGGAATCGGCTGCCATATTCAGAAACTTGTCCAGCCCGGTGCGCGTGCTGGGTGACGCGGCGCATGGCTTAGGCGGCCAGCTTCGGCAGAACAACATCGCGACGCTGGCGCAGGATTTCACGTTCGCTGGGCCGGGCGTCCAGCTCACGTCCACCTCGCACAGCGGCTTCATCAACTGGGGCGGGTCTCCTTACGTCAACTTCGACGGCCGCATCACGCTGGCGAACGACGCGGCGATGAACCACGACAACAAGCCGGGGACGGCGGGTACGGGGAGCCTGACCGCGAGGGGTGGCATCACGGGGCCGGGCGGGCTGACGCTGAACGTGAACGCCCGCCTTGACCTGGCGGGGCCGTGCGACTACACGGGCAAGACCACCTTGGCGGATGCGAGCACAGGGCTGTTCATCACGGGGCCGAACGGCACGCCCGGCCTCGGGCCGGTCATCTCCAAGGAGAGCAAGACGCCGGTCGTGACGTTCCGCCGCATCGACGGGCTCGTGGCGTCGAACGACTTCACGTCGGTCGGCGGGGCCGTGTTCACGGCCGTCACGAACATCTCGTTCCTTGGCGCGGTGGATTTCGCAAAGGCGGAGTTCTGCGAGGGCATGACGCTTGGCTGCGGCACGAACACGGTCAACTTCGGCGTGATCTCGCAGTCCGGCATCAACGTGACGGCGGCGGCGGATGGCGGTGCGCTCACGGTCGGGCGCGAGGGGACGGACTTCCAGTTGGAGGCGCGCCTGACGGACGGCGCGCACGGCGAGCGGCTGGGACTCGTGAAGACGACGTCCGACACGGTGACGCTCTATCCGGGCGCCGAGGCGTCCACGTATACGGGGCCGACGTCCGTCCGCGCGGGCACGCTGCGCCTTGTGGACGATCCGTTCCTTTCCGGCAGCCTTGCCTACTGGCTCGACGCGGATGACGCGTCGACGATCGTCACGGACGGCGAAGGGCGCGTGACGCGGTGGACGTCGAAGGCCGGCATCGCGGGACTCGCCTTCGTGCCGCCCACGGGGTCGGCGAGCTACCCCTACTGCGGGCCGACGGTGTCGGAAGCGGCCATCAACGGGCGCAACGCCCTGATGTTCGAGGCCGACGCCGAGCATTTCCCGCGTCTGGCGGCGACCAACACGGTATCGGGCGGCGGATTGGCCACGGTGGATCAAAAGACGGTGTTCATCCTCACGCGTCCGCGCAGGACGGGCGTATCCATCAACAACACGTTCATCTTCTATGGGTGGGGCGGGATCATCGGCCAGAGGTGCGGCGCGGCAGGGTGGGACGTGCGCGGCCCGGACGACGGCACGGGCGAGACGTTCGACACGACGCACGGCTTGCGCCTCGACGGCGTGCAGCGGCCTGGTGAAGGAGAGAACTGGGCCACCATGTACTTGTACCACGATGCCGTCCAGCAGATCCTGACGATGCGCCACGAGCACGATTTCGTCGTCGTGAATTCTTACGGCACCTACAGGGGGAACAGCCGCATCGTCCCCTCAATCGGCGGCGGCGCAAATTACGGCGACGGCGTCAGCTTCAGCCGCAGCTTCCACGGCGACATCGCGGAGGTGATCGCGTTTAACCGCGTTCTCTCGGAGCCCGAGATGCGGCGCGTGGAGAACTACCTGGCCGAGAAGTGGGGCATCGCGCAGCCGCACGCGGAGACGGGGACGCTGCCGGCCGCCATCTCGCCGGCGACGACGATTTCGGTGTCGCAGGACGCGACGTTCGACCTGAACGGCGTCGATACGACGGTGGCCGGTCTGGAAGGCTACGGATTCGTGACAAACTCGTCGGAAACGGCGGCGACGCTCACCGTGACGGACCGCAACGCCTTCGCGGGCAAGATTGCCGGCAAAGTGACGCTCGTGGACAAGTCGGCGTCGACCGCGGCGAACTGCGCCCTGCGGGACGGCGCGTCGCTCGTGGTGGACGGCGGGCGGACGTCGTTTGGCCTGCACGGGGACATGCCCGTCACGAACGGCATCGCCTACTGGGTGGACGCCTCGCATCCCGAGACCGTACAGACGAACGCGGAAGGGCGCGTGACGAACTGGACATGCCGCGCGGGCACGATGGCGAACTTCCGTTGTATACCGTCTGACTATAAGAAGGTCGGCACGCCGCAATACACCTACACGGCGCCCGAGCGTTACGACGAGGCGGCGTTCAACGGCAAGCCGGCCGTCTACTTCGGCGGCAACGCGACGGACGGCACGAACCACATGGTCTCCTCGTCCACGACGACCATGCGCACGCTTTTCCTCGTGTGCAAGGTCGACGGCAGGGCTGGGTCGCAACAGGGCTTCCTGGACGTTGGAAACACCGAGCGGGGCATCATGGTGAACGAGGCGAACACGACGCGTTTTGTCTTGCGCCCGTACACCGGCACGACCTACCACAAGTACGGCTACCTGCTTCATGTGATCGGAGAGGACGGAACGTTCAGCGACTACACGGCGACGCCGAACACGACCACCTTCAATGTCCCCAACACGTTCATCCTTTCGGCGCAATGCGACGAGACGAGCGGCGCCTTCGCCGACTATCAGGACAAGATCTACTACCTCGGGCGCGGCTGGCACCGCGGCGTGCGCGCGTGGTTCGCCGAGGTGATCGGCTACGAGCGGCTCCTCTCCGAGGCGGAGGTGGCGGACGTGGAGGCGTACCTCAAGAAGAAGTGGTTCACGGTCGGACCGGCCGAGGGCGGCTTGCCCGCGCTCGCAGAGGATACGTCGGTGACGCTGAAGAACGGCGGCGCGATCGACCTCGGCGGCGCGGCGGCGACCGTGGATTCGCTTTACACGGACGCGTCCGGCGGTTCGCTCGTGGGCGACGTGACGCTCATGGGGACGCTCACGGTGGACTTCGAGGGCGCGACGTCGCTGGCCGCGCCGCTTGCGGTTGACGGCGACGTGACGGTGACCGGCGCGCGCGTGGAGTTCCTCAACTTCACGAACATCGTGACGGACATGTGGCACGACTTCCTGACGGCGACGGGCACGGCGACGGGCGATTTTGCCAGCGACAACCTGTCCGGTCCATACCGCCGCAAGAAGGCCGACTCGACATTCTCGCTGGCGCATCTCACGGGAATGCTGATCATCTTCCGCTGAGCGATTGCAGGAACGCACGGGCGTTGTCCGCAAGGTGCGCGGCGAGGACGGACGGATCGCTCTCGCCGCGCAGGGCGGCGAGCGTGGAGACGATCTGCCGCAACGTTCCGACCGGATCGTTTTCGGGGAGAGAATAGTCCATGTCCGTCTCGACGAGTGTGCGCCCGAGCGGCAGTTCCTTGACGAGCTCGCGGTAGTTGACGGCGTGGTCGTTGAGAAGGGCGGGACCTATGGAGACGTAGCCGCCAAGCGCGAATATCTCTGGGAGAAGGCCAGCGCTGCGCGAGAAGCCGTGGAAGAGGAACGCGGGGATGCGCCCCTTGTAAGGACGGCATGCGGCCACCACCTCGCCCCAGCACTTTGCGCCGTGAAGAACGACCGGGCGGCGGAGTTCGGCGGCGAGCGCGAGCTGCTGGGCGAAAAGCTTGCGTTGGGAATCGGAGATCGTCTTGGCCTTCAACCGGTCAAGCCCGATCTCTCCCACGCCGGACGAGGGATCGGCCATGAGCTGGGCGCGGATGGCATCGAGATCGAAACTGTCGTCGGCCTGCCACGGGTGGATGCCGTGGAATGGCGTTTCGCCGTCAGGCGTGCGAAGGAAGGCCGGATAGCCGTTTCGATGGTAGTGGGCGTCGATCATGGGAGGGAATATATAAACCACGAAACACACGAAATACACGAAAGGCGAGCATACGATCTCCAGCCCAATTTCGTGTGGTTCGTGTATTTCGTGGTTATCATGATGAGATCAAGATTCTGGCTGGAAGGAAAGGACGAAGCCGCCGCTGTCGGCGAGATCGAGGCAGATGCGCGCGTCTGGGGCGAGACCGGGGATGGATTCGCGGATGATGCCATCGGCTTGCGCCGATGGTGCATCTTTCGAATGGGGGTCGCGCGTCACTTCGCACTTGTACGAGAAGGCGCGGCTGTCCGTCGGCAGGAGGAGCCACACGTCCTCGAAGCGGACGGTGAGGGTGGTGGCGGCAGTCGTCAGGCCGCAGACGGTTGGCGAGTCGCGGTCTAGGCCGACTGCAAAGAGCAGGAAGTCGTCAGGAAGCCCGCGGAGGGGCGTGAAGAGTGAAGAGTGGGGAGAGGATGTGGCAAGGGCGGATTGGGCGGCGGGTGTCCAGGCGCGTGGACCGCCGAGGAATTCGGTTGGACCGCATTCCGCCGCCCAGTCGCACGGACGCCGGTAGACGTGTCCATTGACGATCAGGTCACCCTCCCTAAAGGTATATCGAAGCTCTTTTGCCAACTTCCAGCTACCAACTAAAACTTCAGTCCGTCGAAGGCCGAGCCGAGCGAACTGAACCCGCTGTTGTCGTCCTTGTGGGCGTCCATCCAGTTCTGGACATCCTGCGCCTCGGCCTCGGCGGCGAGCTCTTCGGGCGTGCGCGGCTTGAGAGGCTTGGCCTGGCACTGGCGGATCGAGAGCGAGATGCGCTCCCGTTCCCAGTCGAGGGAGATGATCTTGACCGTGACGAGGTCGCCTTCCTTGACGAAGTCGGACGGCTTGACGACCTTGTCCCAGGATATCTCGCGCACGGGCACGAGGCCCTCCACGCCGCCGAGGTCCACGAACGCGCCGAAGT
>CAMPAF010000026.1 GCA_946631535.1 uncultured Verrucomicrobiota bacterium | reverse complement strand
GGTGCGTGCGCGTGTCGTCCTCGTTCAGCCACAGGATGCCGTTGCGCATCACGGTTTCGCCCGCGCTCATGTTCGGCGCGGAGCCGCAGAAGGCGCGGTCGAAGTAGGAGATCGGGGAGCAGAGGATGTCGATGGCGCCGTCCGCCTTCTTCAGCAGGTTCTCCATGCCGTAGTGTCCGGAGTTCGCGGGCCCGTAGCGGTGCGAGGCGAATTCCCACGCGTAGCCGTAGAAGAACACGACGAGCTTCTGTCCCTCCGTCGCGGCGCGGCAGGCGCGCGCGAGTTCGGCCACGAAGTCCGTCATTTCCTGCTGCTGGAAGCGGTTGAACTCGATGCAGCGGCGCTGCGTGACGGGATCAAGCAGATGTCGCTCGTTCTCGCCCGCGAGGCGCGCCGAGACGGGCGGCACCTCGGCGGCGGGGTCGCCGGTCCAGGCGCGGAAGGCGGCGAGGGTCTGCGGGTCGTAGCCGTTCATCTTGTTCCACGAGTCGAAGTAGAACCACTCGCTCGTGTTCTGCCCCGTGGGGTGGATGCCGGCGAAGTTGCGCGGGTACTTTTCCATCATGTGGCGGGCGAACCGCGTGATGTACGCGACGGCGGCGGCGCGGTAGGGTCGGCTCGAGACGGTGGCCATGTCGGGGCGGAGGCCACGCCCCCACACGCCACGCCCATTGACGTTCACATGCTCCTGGGCGTACTGCATGCGGTGCTCGGGGTTCTTGTCGAGCCACCACTTGGGCGCGTTCACGCTCACGCGCGGGATGAGCAACGCGTTCGGGTTCGTCCGGATGATCGAGTCCGTCAGCGCGTCGAACGCCGTGAAGTCGTCGCCGTCCTCCTTCCAGACCTCGGGGATGCCGTAGGAGACGAAGTCCACGCCCGCGTCGGCGGCCTTGCGCACCGTGGAGAGAAAGGTGTCGGACATGTCGGCGCCGGACGACAGCGGGAGTTGCGCGTGGACGCCGGACGGACCCACGTCGTAGACGCCGGGCAGGATCCAGTTGCAGCCGTCGCCGCGCGCCTCGAAGCGCAGCGTGTAGACGGCGCCCTTGCGGAAGCGCAGGAACTTCGTGTAGAAGTGGTAGTCGCGGTCGGGGCCTGGTAGGCGCCAGGGATGCAGCTCCACGGTACAGACGCCGCCCGAGACGGTGTGGACGTAGTCGCTCTTCGGCGGCCAGATCTTCCAGGTCTGCGCGAACTCGGCGTCACCGTCGAACGCGTGCTCCATGCCGGTCTGGAAGGGCTTGCCGTCTTCCAAGAGGGAGAAGCTCCGAAGTTGGGCGTGGGCGGACTGCGGCTTGTGGAAGCGCAGGTGCACGGTGCCGCGCGCCGTGTCGGCGGGGGCGGTGAAGGTGAGCGTGAAGGGCGTCCAGTCCTTGCCGATCTTGTAGCGGCGCGAGCCGGAGCGTCCCCAGAACATGCGCGGCGGCACGGCCTTGCCGTCCACGTGGATCATGGGCCCGCCGGCGGTTTCGCGCACGCGCACCTCGCGCTGCTGTTCACCCGCCGCCAGATAGGCGGCAATGGCGCATGTGATCATTGCGATGGTTTGCTTCATCTGTCCTGTTCCTCTCTTGAGCGTTGCAAAGCGCAAAGAGTCTACCAGTTCCCGCGTGCCCCGTCCATGAGATTCATGTCGGGCTCCCTCTTGTGCGAATCGGCCAAAGAAGGTAAACTGTCTGCAGCGAAAAAACAGGAACCCGAAGGGAAAACGACATGGAAGGACACATTTCCGACATCGCGGAACTGAACGACATAATCCGGCGGGGAGGATTCTCGCGCCAGGTGCTCACAGACGAGACGCGCCACTCCGAGCGGATCGTTCGCATCGCCGAGCGTATCGCCGCCAAGGTGCCAGCCACTCGGCTTGTGCTCGTCTCGGGCCCGTCATCTGCCGGCAAGACGACGACGGCACTGCGCCTCTGCATCCGTCTGCGGGAGAACGGTCTTTCGGCGATGCACATGTCGACGGACGACTATTTCGTGGGCGATTCGCGCAACCCGCGCAACCCCGACGGCACGTTCGACTACGAGACGATAGAGGCGGTTGACTGTGACCGTCTGGTTGCCGACCTCGCAAAGCTGTTCGAGGGCGAGGCCGTGACGCTGAGGAAGTTCGACTTCACCACGAAAGAGGGGTACGACGCGCCGGAGCAGACGACGCTGCCAGTCGGCGGCGTCGTGGTGCTGGAAGGCATACATGCCCTCAACCCGCGCCTCACGTCAGGCATCGCTGAGGAGATAAAGTTTCGCGTGTACCTCAACATGTTCACGCAGCTCATGCCCGAGGGATGCGACGCGTTCTTCCCCGACGACACTCGGCTCGTGCGGCGGATCGTGCGCGACTCGAACTTCCGCGGCACGCCAACCAGCATCACGCTTTCCCGCTGGCCGAGCGTGGAGGAGGGCGAGCAGAAATGGATAAATCCGTTCCGGCACCTGGCAGACGCCGTGTTCAACTCTGCCCTCGACTACGAGCTGGCGGTGCTGAAGCCGTTTGCGATCGATCTCCTGCGCGGGGTGGAGGATGGCGAGCCCACGTTCCGCGAGGCCGACCGCCTCGCCTCCATTCTTGCGTCGGTTTCCGAGGCGCCGTCCGACGGCATCCCCATGGATTCCATCCTGCGCGAGGCCATCGGCGGCAGCCGGTTCAGCTATGAATAAAAAGTGGCAGCAAATTGTTGCCGCCGATTCCGCTTGTCGGAGAGGGGCGTAATGTGCTATCCTACTCCCCATCCACAGAAAGGATTTGATCATGCAGACACCAGAAGAATTCCTTGAAGCAAACGGACTTGAGACGCGTACGATTGATCGTGCGGGCCTCGTCGCCGCGTTCCAGAAGGAGATGGAGGCCGGGCTCGCCGGCGCGCCGTCGTCCCTGAAGATGATTCCGACCTTTACTTCGCCGTACGGCGAGGTGACGAAAGATTCGCCCGTGACGGTGCTCGACGCCGGCGGCACGAACTTCCGCGCCGGCACGGTCACGATCCCGTCGGACGGCTCCGAGATCAAGATCGAGCACGTGGAGAAGGGCGAGATGCCCGGCGCGAAGAGCTACGTCTCGCAGGAGGACTTCTACGCCGTCCTCACCGGGCACGTCCAGCGGTGCGCGCCGTTCGTCAAGGACAACGCCGTCGGCTTCTGCTTCTCGTATCCCGCCGAGGCGTCGGCCGAGGGCGACGCGAAGCTGTTGCACTGGACGAAGCAGATCCAGGCGCCGGAGATCGTCGGGCAGTGGGTGGGTGCGGAGATGGCGAAGCGCCTCGATCCGAAGCCGTCCAAGATCACGGTGGTGAACGACACGGTGGCGACGCTCCTCGCGGGCAAGGCGATCGAGAAGGACGTGCGCTACTCCGCCTACCTCGGCTTCATCCTCGGCACGGGCACGAACGTGGCCTACATCGAGAAGAACGAGAACATCACGAAGCTCAAGGACGCGCCCGCGGGCGCGATGGCGATCAACACGGAGTCCGGCGGCTTCAACAAGATCGCGCAGTCGAAGTTCGACGAGGCGATGGACAAGAAGAGCGCCGACTGCGGCACGCAGCGCTTCGAGAAGATGATCGCGGGCGCGTACCTCGGCCGCATCGGGCTGGAGGTGTTCAAGGCCGCCGCGCGCAAAGGTTTCTTCTCCGAGGACGCGAAGCTCGCCGTCCTGCAGCTGGGCGCGCTGGAGTCGTACGACCTCGACAACTTCTGCGCGATGCATGACAACGGCAAGCCGAATCCGCTGCTTGAGGTGTTCACGGACGAGAAGGACCGCGCGACGGCCCGTCGCCTGGCGACGCCCGTGTTCGAGCGCGCGGCCATCCTTACGGCCATCCACCTCGCCGCGTTCATCATCAAGACCGGCGGCGGCACGGATCCGTATGCGCCCGTGAACGTGTGCATCGACGGTTCCACGTACTACAAGACGCGCGCCGTGAGCTTCCCGGAGATCGTGAAGCGCGAGCTCGACGCGATGCTGTCCGCGCGGAACATCTCCTACGCGCTCACCGTATGCCCGGACTGCGCGCCGATGGTCGGCGCCGCAGTGGCCGCGCTGCTGAAGTAGCGTCAGAGGCATGACTCTGACGCCGATACGCACCTGCCCCTAGAACGGGGCAGGTGCCGTTAGTTTAGCCGCTTGATGTCGGCGCCGAGGGCGGAGAGTTCCTTCTCGACGGCCTCGTAGCCGCGGTCCACTGATTCTGCGTTGAGGATGGAGGTCTCGCCCTTGGCGCAGAGGGCCGCCAGGATGAGGGCGATGCCTGCGCGGATGTCGGGAGAAGTGACTGTGGAGCCTGAAAGTTGCGTAGGGCCGGTTACGACCACGCGGTGCGGGTCGCACAGCACGATCTTCGCTCCCATGCCGATGAGATGGTCGACGAAATAGAGCCGGCTTTCGAACATCTTCTCGAAGAAGAGGCAGGTGCCGCGCGTCTGCGTGGCCAGCACTATGAGGATGGATATGAGGTCTGAGGGGAACATCGGCCACGGGCCGTCGGCGACGGACGGTATGGCGTCGCCGAGGTCGTACTGCATCCGCCGCCGCTTGCGGGCGGGCATGTGGAGGGTGCGCTTCTCCTCGTCGACGGTCCACTTCACTCCGAATCTGGCGAACGTGCGCGCGAGGATGGCGAACACGTCCGGGTCGATCTCCGTGAGCGTCATCTCGCCGCCGGTGATGGCGGCGGCTGTGAGGTAGCTTGCGCCCTCGATCGCGTCGCAGCCCACGCGCGCCGTGGTGCCGTGAAGGGATTCCACGCCTTCCACGACGAGGCAGTTCGTGCCTATGCCGGCGATCCTTGCGCCCATGGAGTTCAGCATCGTGCAGAGATCCTGCACGTGCGGTTCGCATGCGGCGTTGTATATCTCCGTCGTGCCCTTCGCGAGGACGGCGGCCATGAGGATGTTCTCGGTGGCGGTGACAGACGCCTCGTCCAGCAGCAGCTTCGCGCCTACGAGGCCGCGAGCGCTTGCCTTCACGGAGAGAATTCGGCGGCCGGCCTTCACCTTTGCGCCGAGCGCGGCGAAACCGTCGAGGTGGGTGTCCAGCCTGCGGTGTCCGATGCCGTCGCCGCCAGGCGGGGGAAGGGAGACGCCGCCGGTGCGCGCGAGAAGGGGTCCCGCGAAGAGGATGGACGTGCGGATCTTTCGAGCGAGATCGGGGTCGAGCCGCGCCGTGCGAAGCTTCGCCGCCGTGATGGTGGCGGTGCGTGCCGCGCCGTCGAACGTCACCTTCGCGCCGAACGCCTTGGCGCAGGCGAGCATGCTGCGCACGTCGGCGATGTCGGGCATGTTCGTCAGGACGACCGGATCGGACGTGAGCAGCGCCGCCGCCACCATCGGTAGCGCGGCGTTCTTGTTTCCTGGCACGCGGTGCGTGCCCGAGACGGCCTTGCGGCCTCTGATAGAGAATGTGCCCATGTGTTCTCCGAACGCGCCAAGTGTAGCATAGGCGGTGCCCGCCGTCAACGAGCCGCTAAATCTATGCTTGTTGGCGGGGGTGTGATTGGGTATAATTCTGGCGATGGACATTTGCAGAGACGTGTTGGCAGATCGGCGAGAGAGCGCAGTGGCGGGCGTATTCACGCGGGTGGCCGGCGGCTACGACCGCCTCAACCGCATCCTCTCGTTAGGGCTCGACGTCATCTGGCGGCGGCGCGCGCTCGCGCGGCTGAAACGAGTATGCGGAGACGGCCCGAGCAACATTCTCGACCTCGCTACAGGCACGGCAGACTTCGCGATCGAGGCGGCGCGGCGTTTCCCTGCGGCGAGCGTCACGGGAATCGACCTTACGCCTGCGATGCTGGATATCGGTAGGCGCAAGGTGGCCGACGTGGGGCTGTCGGGCAGGATATCGCTCCGCGAGGGAAGCGCAACGGCGTTGCCGTTCGTGGAATGCTCGTTTGACGCGGTCCTCTGTGCGTTCGGGTTCCGCAACTTCCCGGACATCCCTGCGTCACTTGCGGAGGCGGCACGCATATTGAAAGATGGAGGACGGCTGGCTGTGCTGGAGTTCTTCCGTCCGCGGTACGCCCTGCTCGGCGCGTTAACGGCTGGATGGCTGAGATGCCTTTCTGCGCTGTTTGCGCCACGCGTCGCCGCCGACTACGCCTACCTGCGCGCGTCGATAGCGAACACGTGCTCCGCAGAGGAGTTCGTGGCGATGGCGCGGGAGGTCGGGCTGGCGGCGGAGCGGCCGGAAATTTTTCTGCCGGCATGTTCGTGCCTGCTCCTGAGAAAATGTGGTAAAATGTAAAACCGATTGGACACATTCTATGAGCTTTGCTAGGAAATTAGTGGTGATGGCCGTCGTGCCGCTGCTGGCGATGGGGCAGTCGGAGCCGTCCGAAGAAGGGGCGGCTCCCGACGGCTCGGCGCCTGACGAGGGCTTCACGCCGTACAAGACGATACTTGAGCGGATGCCGTTCGGGCCGTTGCCTCTGAACTTCAATCCGGACGCGCCGCCCGGGTCGGCATCCGCTACAGGTGGCGCGGATGGTGGGGCAGGTGAGATAGTGCAGACCGAGGAGGAGCAGCAGATCGTGGCGTCGGTGCGGGTTTCGGTGCTGAATAAGACGCCGGCTGGCGCGGTAGCGGTCGGGTTCACCGATTCCTCCGTACAGCCTCCCAAGCACTACTACCTGAAGGTTGGCGAGAAGAGCGACATCTGGGAGGTGAAGGACGCGGATCCTGCCGAGCAGACGGTTGTACTGGTGAAGAACGGCGTCGAGGCGACGCTGAAGGTCGGCGAAGGGGCTCCGGACGGCAAGGGTGCGAAGGCTGGGAAGGCGAGTGGGGGGATGTTGGCGCGCAATCGGCCGATGGCAGGCAGGATGGCGGCCGGTGGCGGAGGTGGAGACGGCCAGGTTCAGGATGCCCGCGCGCGGCATCCGTCGGGGTTGGCGCTCCTCAGAGACAGACGGCGGCGTTCGCTCGAGGACCTGAAGGCAGAGGAGGCGCGTAGGGACGCTGCCGCGGCCCAGGCTCGCAAGGACGCAGATCAGGCTCGCAAGGATGCGGCCATAGCGGCGGCGGAGCGCGAACAGCAGCGCGAGGCGTTGATGCAGATACAAGAGGAGCTTCGCCGGCAGAGGGAAGAACGCGAGCAGCGTGCCGCGGAAGCCCAGGAAAGCCAGCGGCAAGGCAATGGCGACGAGGCTCCGCAGGAATGACGAACGGCAGGAGGCTTGCGAAGTGAAACGGACTACGCTTGAGATGTTCCGCGAGGAGCTATTGCGCACAGGGACGTACGAGACGCCGCCGGAGCGGATGGCTCCGAAGCCGCGCGCGCCAGGATGGTGGACGACGACGAGCTTCTCGTGGAGCGTGTTCAGCGTGTTCCCCAGGTGCGCCATCAGCGAGAACCTTAGGATGCTGACGACGGACAAGTGGGCCCACTACTGTTTCGCGTCGCTCAGGAAGGCCGAGGCGTTCGGCACGAAGGTGACCGCAGACGGGTGGGAGAACCGGCGCGACTACGAGGGGCCAGTCGTCTACCTGTGCAACCACATCTCGACGTTGGAGACGATCTTGCTTCCGTTCGTCCTGCTCACGTTCGGGCCGTTCAACGTTGTCGTCAAGGCGTCGCTCTCCCACCTTCCGACGCTTGAGCGCGCGGCCGATCACATGGGCCTCATTCCGATTGGGCGAACGTCGCCGCGCGAAGATCTCATGACCATCTTCCGCGTCGGCGGCGAACGGATCGCGAAGGGGATATCGGTCCTCATATTCGCGCAGGGCAGGCGCCAGCCTGTGTTCGAGCGCAAGGGCTGGAGCTCGATAGGCGCAAAGCTCGCCGAGAAGGCAGGCGTGCCGGTGATGCCCATCGCGGTGAAGACGGACATCCAGCCGACGCGACCGAACGGCAAGGGCTGGTTCAAGGATTTCGGCACGGTCGATCCGTCCAAGGATATCCGCCTGCGCTGCGGTCCAGTGCTGAAGGGCACGTCGCGGGAGATGCATGCGGCGTCCTTCGACTGGATCAAGGCCCAGCTCGACGAGTGGAACATGCCGACGGAGGGTTGACATGGGCGACGTGTTCGGGGTGTATGCGTGGCCGGTGCGGACTTACGAGTGCGGACCTGACGGTGCGGCATCGATGGCCTCCGTGTGCAACTACCTGCAGGAGGCGGCGAGCCTGAACGCCGAGACGCTTGCGTTCTCCAAGTCCAACTTCGAGGCGGCAGGCGAAAACATCTCGTGGGTGCTGACTAGGCTCAAGGTGAGGATGACGCGCTTCCCAAGGTGGGGCGAGACCGTTTCGATCCTCACGTTCCCGCGCGGCGGGCGGCGTATCGTCGCATACCGCGACTTCCTGCTTTCTGGCGACGCCGGAGAAGCGCTTGGCAGGGCTACGAGCGAATGGATGCTCATCGACCTCGCGTCGAGAAAGGTGGTTGCGATCCCGGACTCGGTGTTCGCGGCGGCAAACACCGTGCGCGAGCCGGTGTTCGGCGACGAGCCGTTCGCGAAGCTGCGCTGGGACTGTCGCGAGATGGCGGGTGACGCGCTTTCGTTCCGCGCGCGGTGCGGCGACATCGACCTGAACGGGCACGTCAACAACGTGCATTACGAGGAATGGCTCATGGAAGGGCGCCCTGGCGCGGCGGGTCCGTGCCGCGAGCTCGACATCGTGTTCAAGTCGGAGACGCTGGCGGGCGAAGAGGTGCGCGTCGAGTCGGTAGAGACGGAGTCTGGCTCTTTCGTCCACCGGGTGCATGCGCCCGACGGGCGCGACCACGTGATCGCGCGAACAGCATGCTGATCTTGCGTGGTTGCCCGATTTCGGAATGTTGACTATCGGCTTGTTGTGCGCGAACTTTTCCGCTATAATTACGCCGTCCATCTGAACAGGAGAAGATGATGTCTGACGAGATGACTGAAAAACCGATGATTGAGACGCCTGCCGATTTCGGGCATTTTCTGCTCGAGAAGGAGTTGGGCCACGGCGGCATGGGCGGCGTGTACCTTGCGCGCGACAAGATGCTCGACCGCAAGGTGGCCATCAAGGTCATGCTGAAGGAACTCGGGTCCGACCCGAAGTTCGTCGAGCGCTTCCAGCGCGAGGCGCAGGCTGCCGCGCGGCTCAACCATCCGAACATCGCCCAGATATACTCCTTCGGACAGGAGCAAGGCATGCCGTACATCGCGATGGAGCTGGTGCCCGGCGGGTCCCTCGACAAGGACATGGAGGCGAATCCCGGCTGCCTCGACCCTGTTCGCGTGATGCGCATCGGCCAGCAGCTCGTGGACGCGCTCGCCCTCGCCGCGGAGCAGGGACTCGTTCACGGCGACGTGAAGCCAGAGAACGTGCTCTACGCCGAGGACGGCACGGCCAAGCTGGTGGACTTCGGCCTTGCGGCGATGCAGGGCGACTCCAACGAGATATGGGGCACCCCATACTACATCTCTCCTGAGAAGTGCCGCCGCCAGAAGATCGACTTCCGCGCGGACATCTACTCGCTGGGCGGCACGCTCTACCACGCGCTCACCGGCCAGCCGCCGTTCGAGGGCGAGGACGCGAACGCGGTGGTGCGTGCGCGCTTCGAGGGCGCTCCGCTGAAGCCGAGCGAGGTGCGTCCGGACATACCGCCGGAGATCGACGCGATCATCATGCGCATGCTCGAGCTGGAGCCGGCGATGCGCTATCCTACGTACCAGTCGCTGATGGGCGACATCAAGCGCTATCTCGCGAAGGCGGGACCGGCCACCACGTCCGCCAAGCTTGGCGGGCCGCGCGTACGCATCAAGGGCAAGAAGCCGAAGATGAACATTGGCGGGGGCGAGGGCGACGGCATCGCGGTGCTTGACGGGCCTATTGACCTCACGCCAGTGGAAGAGGCGGAAGAGAAGCACATGAACCTGGGACTCGTCATCGGCGGAGTCGTGGGCGGCATCGTGCTGCTGATCCTGCTTGTGGTTGGCGGCTTGTGGTGGTACGTGCATTCGCAGGATGTCGCGGAAAAGGAGGCCGCGAAGGCGGAGATCGTCGGCAAGATGAAGGAGGGGCGCGACGCGATCGCCGCCACTGCAACCGCCATCCGTCACTTCGGCGAGAATTTCCACGAACTCGTCGTCAAGCCCGAGAAGGAGATGGAGGGCATGGTGCGCGAGGTCAAGGCGTTGCTGACGGACGACATGCGCGAGGCCGCCAAGGCGTACATCGCTTTGCCGCCGACAGCCGATATCGCCGAGGCGATCGCCGCAACGAACGCGCTCTTTAGCGCGGCCGCACAGCCCGCCGCAGAGGAGGCGAAGGCAGAGGAAACGAAGGAAGCCGAAGCGAAGGCTGCCGACAAGAAGGAAGCCAAGGACGGTAAGGATAGTAAGGAGGTTAAGGAATCTAAGGACGGTAAGGAGTCTAAGGACGGTAAGGAGGTTAAGGAGTCTAAGGACGGCAAGGAGTCTAAGGACGGCAAGGAGGTTAACAAGGAGGTTAAGGAGTCTAAGGACGGCAAGGATAGTAAGGAGGTTAAGGAGTCTAAGGATTCTAAGGACGGTAAGGAGGTTAAAGACGGTAAGGATTCTAAGGACTCTAAAGACGTTAAGGCCGAGGAGAAGCCAGCAGAAGAAGAGAAAACTGCGGAGGAGAAGAAGCCGGAGATCGAGTTGCCTTCGGCCGTGAAGCAGGTGGCCGAGCTCTGGAAGGACATCTACTACTTCCGCGCTTCCGACATCCGCGTCCAGGCGCACGTCGTCAAGCTGCTCCAGCTGGCCGAGACGGAGAAGGCGATCACGGGCGAGGACAAGGAGACGGTGGACAAGATCGCGGCGCTGGCGCGGAAGCTCAAGGAGGGCTTCGATTCGCTCCGCATGGAGAAGTTCGTGGAGATGACGCAGCGCAGAGCCGGCGACTTCAACCGCAAGGCGTCCACGCTCGTCAAGACCGCCCAGCAGCAGATCACCCGCCTGAAGGCCAAGGCCGAGAAGGCCGCGAAAGAGGCAGCCGAGAAGGCCGCGAAGGAGGCGGCCGAGGCCAAGGCGGAGGAGGAGCACAAGGCGAAGGTCGAGGAGGAGACGGCGCTCGCGCAGTCGACCTTCGACGGCCTTGTGGGTCTGCGCCTGAAGACGCTCGACTGGGACCGTGCCATCAAGGAGCTCCAGCGGGTCATGGGAGAGATGACCACGCTTGAAGGCAAGGAAGCCATGCGCGCGCAGGTGAAGAAGGTGGAGTGCATGAAGGCGCTCCAGCAGGTCTTCATCTCGAAGGCGAAGGGCATCCGGCTAGGGAAGGGCGGGCCGGTTGTGGTTGCCGTGGACAAGTCGTCAATCACGCTGCAGCGCCAGCGGCAGGTGCGCGGGAAGACCGTGGCCGACGCTGCGCAGAAGATCGAGTGGACGCGCTTCTACGGCAAGAAGGAGCATGTGGGCTCGATGAACCAGCTGATCAACCAGCTGGTGCTTAACGGGCGCGAGACGATCCACACGCCGCCGCTTCGGTGGTCCGAGCAGATGTTCGGCGCGGCGCTGACCCTGCAGATCCTCTACTCCGATGTCGAGGGCGCGGCCGAGTTCGCGCCGAAGCTCGTGCAGAAGGCTACGGCCGACTTCGAGCCGTCGCGCAGGATGGCGAAGAAGATGTTCCCCGATATCGACGTGGGCGAGGTGGTGGAATGAAGACTCTGTCAGCACTTGACATCGGAATAATCATCGGGTTTCTCGCCAGCGTCATCGTCATCGGCGCGTGGGCGGCGAAGCGCGCCTCGAAGAGCGCGGAGGACTTCTTCCTCTCCGGGCGATCCATGCCGTGGTGGCTCTTGGGCGTCTCCATGGTGGCCTGCACGTTCTCGTGCGACACGCCGAACCTGGTGACGGACATCGTGCGCACGAACGGAGTCGCCGGCAACTGGGTCTGGTGGGCCTATCTGCTCACTGGCATGATGACTGTGTTCATCTATGCGAAGCTGTGGCGCCGCTCGGCGCTGAACACCGACCTGGGCTTCTACGAACTGCGCTATTCTGGACGGCCGGCGGCTTTCCTGCGCGGTTTCCGCGCCGTGTATCTGGGACTCTTCTTCAACGTGATCATAATGGGAACAGTGTCGCTCGCGGCCATCAAGATCGGCGCGGCGATCTTCGGCCTCACGCCAGTCGCGACGCTCGCGATAGCCTTGACGGCCGTGGGCGTGTACGCGACCCTCGGCGGCCTCACGGGTTCCATCTGGGCGGACTTCTACCAGTACACGGTGGCGATGGTAGGCGCGGTCGCGGCGGCCTACTTCGCGGTGAAGATGTGCGGGGCCGACGGTTCGGGCTCGCTTGCCGCGCTCTTTTCGAATCCTGTCGTGAAGGCAAAGATGGCGATGATCCCGTCTGTCGGCGCGAACGGTAGCCTTTCTCTTTTCATGACGCTTCTCGTCCTGCCGATAGCCGTCCAGTGGTGGGCCACGTGGTATCCCGGCGCAGAGCCCGGCGGCGGCGGGTACATAGCCCAGCGCATGCTTTCCGCGAAGGACGAGCGGAACGCCGTGGGCGCCACGCTCCTCTTCAACTTTCTCCACTACGCGCTGCGTCCATGGCCTTGGCTCATAGTGGCCCTCGCCTCGATCGTCGTGATTCCCAACATGGACGCGCTGCAGGCCTCCCTCCCTGCAGACTGCGCGCGGTTCGTGAAGGAGGACATGGCATATCCAGCGATGATCGCAAAGCTCCCGTCCGGTTGGCTCGGGATCGTGGTGGCCTCGCTCGTGGCCGCCTACATGAGCACCATCGCCACGCAGATCAACTGGGGATCCTCGTACCTCGTGCAGGATTTCTACGCGCGCTTCCTCAAAAAGGACGCCTCGCCGAAGAACCAGGTGCTGGTGGGCCGGCTGATCATGGTCGTGCTCCTTTTCTGCACCGCCGGCATGGCGCTCGTCCTCGAAAACGCCAAGGGCGGCTTCGATCTCATGCTGCAGATTGGCGCGGGCACCGGCCTCCTCTACGTGCTGCGCTGGTTCTGGTTGCGCATCAACGCTTGGAGCGAGATTTCCGCAATGGTGATCTCCTTCCTCGTGGCGTGCTTCTTCGCGTTCGGGGCGCAGCATTGCGGCCTGATCACGCCCGAAGGCAGCAAGGAGGTGACAGGCTGGCTTGAGACCGGCTGGCGCGCGAATCTCTTCGACCTGGGCGCATGGAAGCTCCTCCTCGGCGTGCTCGTCACCACGGTGGGCTGGATTCTCGTGACCTTCCTCACTCCTCGCGAGAAGGAGGAGGTGCTCGCGGCCTTCAACGCGAAGATACACACTGAAAAGACGAACTTCCCCGTAGCGATCCTTTGTATGGTCTTCGGCTGCCTCGCGGTGTGGACGTGTCTGTTCGGATGCGGCTACCTGATCTACGGGATCGGCGGCGTGTCGAACGCCTACGCGCTCGCCGGCGGACTGCTTGCCGTCTCGGCTGCGGCCACCGTCGCCCTGATGAAGCTCGTCAGGAACTAGCCTCCTGCCATCTGCGCTCTTGGCTTCAATCTCATGAAGAGCGATGTAATGGCCATTCTGGCGGGCGCGTTGGCGCTCGTCGCCATGGCTTGCGAGGCTTCCGCGCCTGATCCGGAGGCCGTGTTCAGAAATCCTCCGCAACGCGCAAAGACAGGCGTGTGGTGGCACTGGATGGGGTCGAACGTGTCCCGCGATGGTATTGTCAAGGATCTCGACTGGTTCAAGGAGGTGGGCATAGGTTCGGCGACCATCTTCGGGATGGCGGACATATGCACGCCGTGGGCGACGAGAATCGAGAATTGTCCGACCGGCAATGTCATCGCCTTCACTCCAGAGTGGTGGGGCCTCGTGCGCTTCGCATGCGAGGAGGCCGAGAAGCGCGGCATCGAGCTGGGCATACACAACTGTCCTGGCTACACCTCGACAGGCGGGCCTTGGATACCGCCTCGTCTTGCGATGCGGGAGCTCGTGTTCAACGTCACCAACGTGGAGGCGCAGATATCCCTGGCCGCACATGCGCCATTCCCGGTCCACATGCCCGCGTCAGGCGCGTTCGCGAAGCCGGAGATACGGAGCCGGCGCGACGACCTACAGGAGATAGCGATCGTCGACGGCATTCGCGTGCAGCACATCCCGATGGGCTCGTTCACTCAGCCGAACCAGTGGGAGGCGTTCGGGCTCGAGTGCGACAAGATGAACCCAGAGGCCGTGGCGTTCCATCTCGATCACGTGCTCGGCGACATGAAGCGGTACCTGGGCGAGCATGTCGGACGAACGCTCAGGTTCGTCCTTCTCGACAGCTACGAGGCCGGCCGGCCGACATGGACTCCGAACATGCGCGCAGAGTTCGCCGCACGCCGCGGCTACGATCCGCTGCCGTTCCTCCCCGTGCTCGGAGGCTTCAAGGTTTCTGCCGCCGCGGACGAGGCGGCAGAGAAGAAGTTCAAGGCGGACTACGACCGCACGATCCGCGACCTCTACCGCGACGTGCTGTTCAAGACGATGCGCGAAAGGCTCAACGCCGCAGGTCTCGAGTTCGCCTGCGAGCCGTACACGGGGCCGTTCGACTCCCGCGAATGCGCGGCGCATGTCGACCGGCTCATGACGGAGTTCTGGTTCAAGCCGCAGCTGAACCGTTCCATGCCGAAGCCGCTAGGCTGGAACAAGTGGGCAGGGCCGTCCGGCAAGCGCCACAACGTCATCGAGGCCGAGGCGTTCACGGGAGCGCCAGAATCGTGCCGGTGGACGGAGACGCCGTATCTCCTCAAGGCCGCAGGCGACATGCAGTTCTGCCGCGGCGTAAACCGCATGACGCTTCACACGTGCCCGCACCAGCCGTTCGCCGACGACGTCAGGCCCGGCAAGACCATGGGGCGCTGGGGAACGCATTTCGGACGCAACCAGACCTGGGCGAAGAGCGGTAAGGGGTGGTTCGCCTACCTCAACCGCTGCCAGGCGCTCCTCCAGTGGGGCGAACCGAGCGGCGTCAAGATCGTGGGCAACGGCATAACCCCGCGAGGTACGCTGCTTACGGCGCAGTGCCGCGAGGCGGACGGCAAGTACGTGTTCTTCGTGATGAACCACTCCGGCCATCCGGCTTCGATGAACATGGGCCTTCCGGATGTCGGCAAGGCTCCGGAATGGTTCGATCCAGTCACCGGGCGCATCACGCCGCTGGAGCTCGTGGACGGTCGCGTGCCGATCAAGCTTGCGCCGTGCGGCACGGGATTCCTTGTCCTTCGCGAGAAGGCGGGCTCTCTAGCGCCGACACGCGAGTCGCGCTATCTGCAGACGCTCCAGAAGCCGATCGCTGCCGATGGCGTTGGAGTCGTGGGGCCATGGCACGTCACGTTCGGGGACATGACGGTGGAGATGCCTACGCTCATCGACTGGACAAAGAGCGACAACACACGCATCAAGTACTTCAGCGGGACAGCAAAGTACCATACGACGTTCGAGTGCCATGACATGAATGGCGCAGACATCCTGTCGCTCGGCGACTGCAACGGGCAGGTGGCCCGAATCGTCCTCAACGGGCGCGACGTGGGAACGGTCTGGTGCGAGCCGTACGAGGTGCTGCTGCCACTGGGCGCGGTGAAGGCGGGGACCAACGAGCTGGAGATCGAGTTCACGAACGTGTGGGCGAACAGGCTCATCGGCGACGAGCAGGAACCGCCGGACTGCGATTTCGTCAAGGCTCCATATCCCGGCGGCGACTATCTTGCGCGCTTCCCCGAATGGTTCAAGGCGGGGATGTCGGCGCGCCCGTCGAAGAACCGTGCGTGCTTCGCGGACTGGAACTATTTCACGAAGGATTCCAAGCTGGTTCCCTCAGGACTCCTTGAAGTCCGGTTCGGACATTTCTGATGCGGGTACATCCCTGAGCCGCGAACGAGCAGCTGGTGTAGCGAAGTGGTTGAATCCGGAACGAAAATCCGCTAAAATATATTCTTCCATTAGGAGGTATAGGTTTTATGCGGATTTTGACAGGCATCCAGCCGTCAGGGAAGTTGCACTGGGGCAACTACTTTGGCGCGATGAAGTCCATGTTCGACCTTCAGGCGAAGGGCGAGGACATGTTCATGTTCATCGCGAACTTTCACGCCATGACCACGGTGCGCGACGGCGCGACGTTGCGCGAGGCGACGCGCGAGGTGGCGCTCGACTACCTCGCCTGCGGACTCGACCCGGCGAAGACGGTGGTCTACCGCCAGAGCGACGTGCCGGAGGTGCAGGAGCTCGCCTGGTACCTCTCGTGCCTCACGCCGATGGGACTTCTGGAGCGCTGCCACAGCTACAAGGACAAGATGGCGCACGGCTTCGACGCCACGCATGGGCTCTTCGCCTATCCTGTGCTCATGGCCGCGGACATCCTCATCATGAACTCCGACCTCGTGCCGGTCGGCAAGGACCAGAAGCAGCACCTTGAGGTGACGCGCGATCTCGCGATCAAGTTCAACAACGCGTACGGCGAGATATTCAAGATCCCTGACGCGTACATCCCCGAGACGGTCGCCACCATTCCCGGCACCGACGGGCAGAAGATGTCCAAGAGCTACCACAACACGATCGAGCTCTTCGACCCTTCCGCGAAGAAGAAGGTCATGGGCATCGTGACGGACTCCAAGACGATGGAGGAGCCCAAGGAGCCGGAGGGCAACTCGATCTACGAGCTCTACAAGCTCTTCGCGACGCCAGACGAGGTCGCCGCGATGGCGGCCGCGTTCCGCGCGGGTGGCTACGGCTACGGCACGGCGAAGAAGGAGCTCCTCTCCGCATACCACCGTCTCTTCGACCCGTTCCGCGAAAGGCGCGAGGAGCTTGCGAAGGACCCCGCCGCCCTCGAGGACATCCTCGCGGAGGGCGCGAAAAGGGCTCGCGCGGCTGCCGCCCCGACGATGGAGAAGGTTCGCCGGGCAGTCGGGCTGTAGAAGTCGCCCGCGCTTGATTCCTGCGCGGCGGTTTTGGTAGAATACCTGCGTCTTCGGGCGGTAGTGCGCAAACGGTAGGGCTGCATCCTGCCTGCCGCTGGTAGGGCGGTTTCGACGAAACCGCCGCAAGCCGCCGCGAATCGTCCGTCGACAAGACATAGTTCGGGAACTGATCGGGAGCGTCAAGCCAGATGTGCATGCTGGACGAGATACGCGCGAAGCGTGACGAGATATACGCTATCGCAAGAAAGCACAAGGCCGAGAAGCTTTGGGTCTTTGGCTCTTGCGCCCGCAGGGAGGAACGCCCCGACAGCGATGTGGATTTTTTGGTGACGTTCAATCCGCATACAACTATTTTTGACTATGTGCGCATGCAGGACT
>CAMPAF010000025.1 GCA_946631535.1 uncultured Verrucomicrobiota bacterium | reverse complement strand
AAGAATGGTACGCCGTGGACACCCCGCGCACGAAGTTCGTCTCTATGTTCGGCGGCGCAGGCACGGCACACGAATTCGCCGACGGCTTCAAGGTGACGCTTGGCGACACGCTCATGGGTTGGGCGGCGATCTCCTTCACGGAACTCTCGCCGGGCAAGCGCCTTTTAGCGGCGACCGGCTACCAGCAGGCGTCGGGCGCGAAGCTCACGCGCGTTGGATCGGACGAGGTGCTGCAGCCCGCGGACGGCACGCGGACGCTGGACGAGCGCATCACGACGATGAAGGCGATGGGAGATGCGCCCTATGTTTGCGAGGGCGTGCGCGCCACGATCAGCATCCCCGCCACCGGCACGGTGCGCGTGACGCCGCTCGACGGCGACGCGCGTCCGCTCGGCGCCGCGTTCGACGTGCAGACGAAAGATGGCTTCGCCACCTTTGACATTTCCGAGAAATACCAGACGGTATGGTATCTCGTCGAACAGTAGCGGTCAGACGATGAGCATGCAGTCGCCGTAGGAGAAGAACCGGTACTCGGCCCGCACGGCGAGCGCGTATGCGCTCAGGATGCGTTCGCGTCCCGCGAGCGCGCTCACCATCATGAGCAGCGTGGACTGCGGCAGGTGGAAGTTCGTGAGCATCGCGTCCGTGACGGCGAACTTGTATGGCGGATAGATGAAGATGTTAGAGGCCCCGTGGGCCGCCACCACCTTTCCGCCGTTCGCCGCCGCCACTGTCTCGAGCGTCCGCACCGAGGTGGAACCGACGCACACCACGCGCCCGCCGCGCGCCTTGCACGCGTTGATGGCGTCTGCCGCCTCCTGCGTCACGGTGTACGCCTCGTAGTCCATGTGGTGGTCCTCGATCTCCACGCACTTCACGGGACGGAACGTGCCCGGTCCCACATGGAGCGTGACCGCCGTACGCTTCACCCCTTTCGCCTCAAGCGCCGCGAATATCTCCGAGGTGAAGTGCAGCCCGGCCGTAGGCGCGGCCACGGATCCGGTCTCGCGCGCGTAGATCGTCTGGTAGCGTTCGCGGTCGAGCGCCTCCTCCTCAGGCGTTCCTTCGCGGTGGACGTAAGGCGGCACGGGAGTGTGCCCAAACTCGTCCAGCAGCTCCGCAAGCGGGCGCGCAGAGCGGAACGTGCAGAGCCACATGCCGCCGTCCAGCTTCTGGACCAGCTCTACCGCCAGCTCGCGGTTCGGCCCAAATACGGCCACCTGCCCTTCCCGGCTCGGCCTTCCAGATCCTATCATGCACGACCACGTCACCTGGTAGGACGCGTTGTCCTCAACGCGCCGCTGCCCCCCTTCCGCGTCCAGCGCGTCGGCGTCCGTGGCCGGCGAAACCATCAGCACCTCCACCGCCCCCGGCGAATCGCTCCATGTGCCTAGCAGCCGCGCGGGAAACACCTTCGTGTCGTTGACCACGAGCAGGTCCTTCGCGTCGAGGTATTCCACAATGTCCGCTATGTGCCGATGCTCCAGCACGCACGTGTCTCGGTGCAGCACCATCATGCGCTCCGTGCCGCGCACGTCGACAGGCTGCTGCGCGATCAGGCGCGTAGGAAGCGGATACCAGAACTGACGAGTCTTCATGTGTATCTTTTCTTTCGAGAATTTTTGGAAGAAAGTATATCAAAATCCCCCCTGGCGTACGTCGAAAATGGTTGAATAGTTTCCTAGTCAGTCGAATGCGCTCTTTAACGTTAACGGGGCACCGATGTGTCAACTCGTGGAACTCTTCTTTGCTGAGGACGGCATCAAACCCGCCACCTCGCTCGTCCGCGTCATGTCGGTTCACGCCTGCATAAGAAAGCGACGAATCCTCGCGTTCGTCCCCGTGGCGACGAAGTTCAGGAGGTCATCGGCATCCGCCGACTGGAAGTATCTTGGCAAAACTATCCACAAGAGACTTCCCTTGCCTGTAACTTCCGGCTTCGCTTATTTGCTTTCGATACTGGGAGTTTTGGAGTTTAGGAGGCTTGGAGGATTTTTATAATCTCCTCCGAAACTCCTAGTCTCCTTATCTCCCAGTAGCGAAAGCATTAAAAGTTATCCTCATGTTCATTCCTGCGCGAAGCGTAGGTCAATCCGCCGCTCGGCTGTCAACGTACCAGTTCGTAGAGGAGCGTAGCGTTTTGAGGGTCGCGCGCGGTGCGCGCCGCGAGGCGCAGCCGCCCTTCCGCGAAACAAACCGGCACCTCGCCGCGCCGCCCGTAGTTGCGAACGTGACGCGCTTAACGTCCTTCCCGGTGAAAAGCCCATTGCGAAGATCGTTCGTGGGGAACACGCCGGACTTGCCAGTGTCCGTGCGCCACGCCGCGCCCTTGAACGCGTCGAACGGCAGGTAGACGCGCGTGCCGGCCGCCTGCGACTTCACGTCCTTCGTCATCGTGAACGCGTTCGTGGCCGTCACGCCGCCCGCGCCGTCGGACCCGAGCGTCCACCGGCCTTTCGCAAACATGTTGCCGCGCGTGCTGAGCACGTAGCCCGTCATGTTCGAGACGGGAAAGGTCGGCTGCGCAGAGTTGCCCCAGCTGTCGTAGTTGATCAGTCCGCCCGCGGTGATGCCGCCGCCGAACGAGCAGCGCAACGTGCCGAATCTCTCCTGCGTCACGTCCTCGGCCATCAGCCCGACGGCAATAGCCGCAACGATGCCAAATACTTGCTTTTTCATGGCCACATTCTACCATTTCGCGCCCCGACCTAGCAAGCAGGCACGTCAACGATGTGGCCAAACAGACCTTGCTATGGCAGATGTTCGCCTACTCGTTCGATGGCTTGAGACGAAGGACCGTCTTGAAGAACCGATCGGCGGTCTGCTTCCCGTCATGCCAGGAGGCCGTGCTTCCGATTGTGGCCGAACCCCGGATCACGACCTGTCCGTTGCCGTAGGTCGCCGGATACGTCAGCTGGGGCACGCCGTTCACGATCGTGATTGCCGTGATCTTGATCGCCGCCTTCGCCGCTACCGTCGCCGTCGCAACCGCAGCGGCGGTGTTCGCGCAGTTCATCAGGAACGCCTCGGGGATGATATCGTCCTTGTCGCCGTAGGCGACGTTGCCCGCGCCCTTCGCCCAGTCCGCCAGCGTCTTCGCGTTGACATTCGCAAGGTCGCCGGTGATCTCGAACGCCTCGCCCGCCGTCTGGCCCGCAACGGTCGAGGTGTCCGCCGGCCAGTCTTCGACCGAATCCGGCGTCCAGTGCGCGTAATAGTCGATATCCCCTTCCACGAGCGTCGAGGGATCGATCTGCTCGCCGCCCTCCGCCGCCGTGAACCATCCCGCGAGCGTGTAGCCGTCGCGCGTGGGCGTCGGCAAGGTTCCGAGCGTCTGGCCGAAGCTCTTGGTTGAGTTCATCACCACGGTTTCGGTTCCGTCGTTCTTCAGGAACCGTACCGTGTAGGATCTCGGATTCCAGTGCGCGTAGTAGGTGACGTCCGCCGTCACGGTCGTGAGCGCGGACGCCGTGGTGCCGGCGTTGTTGCCCGGCTCCGTCCACCAATGGAAGAATGTATAGCCATCGCGCGTGGGGTCGGCGGGGAGCGTCCCGACCCGCTCGCCATACGCAACGCGGCGGCTTTCGACCACAGCATCGGTTCCGTCGTTCTTGGCGAACGTCACCGTGAAGGTGTCGATGGCCCAGTGCGCGTAGTAGGTCGCGTTCTGCGTGACCTGCGTCTCGGCGCTGATCTGCTCGCCGCCCTCCGCCGCCGTGAACCAGCCGAGGAACGTGTAGTGCTCGCGCGCAAGGACGGGCAGCGTCCCGACCGCCTGGCCGTACCGCATCATGTTCGTCGTCGCGGCGCCTCCGTCGTAGTTCGCGTTGAACGCCACGTCGCACACCTCGATGAACGCCAGCCCGGAGACGTCGTAGTCCGTCCCCTCGATCAGGCCGCGCACGCGGGCGACGTCGCCGGGATCGACATAGACCGTCTCCAGACCTGATTCATCGAACACCCAGTCACCCATCTGGACGACGCTCGAGGGAATCCGCACGGACACGAGATTCGAGCAGCTGGCGAACGCCATGTCGCCAATCGCGAGCACGCCGTTCGGAATCGTCACGCTCGTGAGGTTCGTGCACAGGTAGAACGCCATGTCGCCAAGGCAGGCGACGGGCGACGTGCGGCCGTAGCTGGACGGAATCACGATCGCCCCTTCGGTCGCGCGGTCGATCGCGGGCCCGTTGTTGTCGCAGATCACGACCCTGTCCTGATGCGTGTTGGGATTGGAGAACAGCGCGAACTTCCACTCCACGCCGTTGGCCGTGAACGTCTGCACGAATCCGGCCTCTACGTTCAGATTGTAAGTCGCCTCCGTCGAGAGGCCGTTCGCGTCCGTCACCACAAGCGTCACGGTCGTGATGCGGCCAGGGTCGGTGGGAATGCCGGAGAGCGCCGCCCCCTTCAGCTTGATCCCGGGCGGCGGATAGCACCCCATCGCCTCCTTCTGGGTGAACGTGTAGGGCTTCTTCCCGCCCTCGATCGTCTGGCCGAGCGCCTGGTAGTATTCGAAGCCGGCGATCGCATCCGGAAGGTCGGAGACGATCTGCGTGAGCTGGTTCGGATTGGCGCTCGCCCTGATCGTGTAGGTCGCCTCGAGGACCTGCGGCTCGGGCGACGCGCCGTCGGTGACGACCATCGTGAACGGATAGTTGCCGGACGCCGTCGGCGCGCCGGAGAGCACGCCGTCCTCGAACGTGAACCCGTCGGGCAGGCTCGATCCCGCCTTGAGCGCGAAGCTGTACGGCTTCGTGCCGTAGCACACCGTGTCCGCAAGCGTCCAGGCCACGTTGATCCCGTTCGTCGCGTCAAACGTGCCCGTGACCTGCGTGAGCGGCAGGATCTCCTCTTCGGACTTTTCGATGCGGAAATACCGGGAGTCGCCGGAGACGATCACCTCGCCCGTCGTTTCGTTGGCGGGCAGCAGGTCGACATGCAGGGCGTCGAAACCGGCCTTCGCCAACATGCCGGGCCCGAGAACGAGCCGTCCGTTGTCCGCGGCGTAGACGCCGCCGCCGATGCCCCTGCTGTCGCCGGTCGCCGTCACCGTGCCGCCGTACACCGTCACCGTGCCGGCGGACGCCCTGTAGTCGCCGCCGATGCCGGCCGCGAGGTTGCCGCAGGTCGCGTCGAGCGCGCCCGTCCCCTGCTCCTGTGCGTAGATCGTGAGCGAACAGCCCGCCGGCACGGAGATGCCGGCCTTCTGCTCGCCGCCCGCCACGGACATCTGCGCGCCGTCGGCGAGGACAATCGTGACGTCGCCCGCGACCGTGATGCCGCCCGTGCCGAAGGCGAGCGTCCCCTTCGCCACGTAGCTGCCCACGATGAGGTTCGTCATGTCCGCCGTCAGCACCACGCAGTCCATCGTCTGCCCGTCGCCGTTCGCGTCGACGTACGGCGTGGATTCGGACGCCGCCCACTTCGCGTAGAACGTTTTGTCGCCGGACGCGCTGGCGGGAATCTTCATTGTCGCCTCGCCGGCGAAGGTTGCGTTCGTGTACCAGCCGACGAAGGCGAAGCCGCTCGCCGCGGCGGGCGTCGCGAGCGTCGCGCCCGCGCCTTCCGCGTAGGACGACGGCTCGAGGTTCTGCAGGACGTTCGCGCCGTCCATGTAGGTGATGTTGTAGCGCGACGCCTCGACCACCTTGTAGTACTGCCTGTTGGCAAGCGCCACCACTCCGGACGCGCTCTTCGGCAGGATCTCCTCCGGATCCGCGCTCGCGCCCGCCTTGACCGACAGCCACGGCGCGACGGTCAGCGTGCCCTGGCCGGCCCCATGCCAGCCGCCGCCGATGCCGGGAACCAGCATGTCGCCGCCCGTCGCGGTCACGTTGCCTCCGTAGATCGTCACGGAACCGCCCGAACCGCCTTCGTTTCCGCCGATGCCGGCGGCGCTGTTGTTGCCGCGCGCGACGAGCGCGCCCGCACCCGCGCCGATGCTCTGGGCATAGAGCGTCAACGCGTTTGCGCCCATCACCACGACGCCGGCCCGGTTGTTCGTGCCGATCACCGTGAGCGTCTTGTCGTCTTTCAGGACGAGCTTGACGTCGCCCAAAATCGTCAGGGAACTGGTGAACGTCAGCGATTCCTCGAGGACGTACCAGCCGTTCGTCAGCTCCGTCGAGAACTCGTTGACCACGATGCAGGACGCCTGCTGCGGATCACCATTTCCGTCAATGTACGTAACGGGGACCGGAACGGCGCCCCACTTCGCGTAGAACGTCTTCAACTCCTCCGCGTCGGACGGAATCGACGTCACCGCCTCGCCGGAGAAGTCGTCGTTCGCGTACCATCCCCCGAACATGCGCCCAGCCGGCGTCGATTCCGCCGGCGGCACCGGCAATTCGGCCACGCCCGTTCCGGCGAAGTACGAGGCCGGAGCAAGATTCAACGGCGTGCCGTTGCTCATGTACACGATACCGTATTCGGCGGCGCCGGACGACTCGGTGATGACATAGTACGGCTCCCCGCCCAACGTGACCGAGCCAGTCACGGAATCGCGCGACGGGACGCCGGCCGGATCCGCGCTCGCGCCGGCGTGGACCGTCAGGCCGGAGGCCACGATCAGCGCCCCCTGGTTGTTGCCGCCGAACAGCCCGCAACCGATGCCGGCCGCAAGGTAGCTGCCCGTCGTCGTGCCGCTCGTCGCCGTCACGGTGCCGCCGTTGACTGTCACCGTGCCGCCTGCGCCGTATTGTCCGCCGCCGATGCCCGCGCCGCCGCCTCCACCGGTGGCGACAACCGAACCGCCATTGATGACGACCGTCCCGCCGGCGCCATGAGATCCCCCGCCGATGCCCGCGCCGCCGCTGTCTCCTCCCGTCGCCTGGACGGATCCGCCGTTGATCGTCACGGCGCCGCCGGCAACACCGTTACCGGCGCCGATGCCCGCGCAGAGACCGGCGGTCGTGGAGACGATCAGCGCGCCGGTGCCGTCGACCTGTCCGTAGATCGTAAGCGAATTGCCCACGGTCACCTCAACGCCGGGCGTGCTGTAGCCCGCCACCGTCAGCGTCACGCCGTCGACGAGCACCAGCTTGGCGTTCCCAGAGACCGTCAACCCCGCTGAGAGCGCCAGATCCTTCGTCACGGCATACCAGCCGTCCGAAAGGGTCGAGACGCTGGCGGAGAGCGGCACGCAGTTGGTCGTCTTGTCCGAACCATCCGCATCGCGGTAGGAAACGGGAACCGGACGGACCGACGCGAACGTGTAATACCTTTCTCCTGCAAGGGAAATGAAACCGTTCGCGTCCGGCGTCTTTGCCGACATGGTTTTCGGCAAATTGCCGGCCGTCACGGACATGTATGCGCCGACCTGAAGCGTGCCGTGATCCGCGCCGCCGTCTCCCTTACCGACGCCGGGCAAGGCGGTGAAACCCGTCGCCGTCACCGTGCCGCCGTTGACGGCCACCGTACCGCCGTTGCCGGTCTTCCCGCCGCCGATGCCCGCGCCACCGTCGCCGCCGTTGGCGGCGACCGTGCCGCCGTTGACCGTTACCGTGCCGCAGTTGGCGGCAGTGCGGCTTCCGCCGATGCCCGCGCTGCCGTACATGCCTTTGGCGCTCAACGCGCCCGTGCCGAGGGACTGCCCGTAGATCGTGAGCGCGTTTCCGCTTGTCACCTCAATGCCGGCCTTGTTGTTGGCACCCGTCAATGTCAGCGTCTTGCCGTCGCGGAGGACGAGCCGGGCGTGGCCGGAGACGGTCAACGACTTGCTGTTTGGCGCCACGTCGTTCGCGACCACGTACCATCCGTCGTCCAACGTGGTCGTCGTCGCATCGATCACCACGCAGTTCTCCGTCCGCGTCGAGCCGTCCGCGTCGAGGAACGTCATCGGAACCGTACCCGAAAGATTCTCCTCCCACTTGGAGTAGAGCGTCTGCGCGCCAGTGTCGCTCGACGAGATCGACGTGACCGGGCTGCCGGCGAGTCCGGCGTTGTCGTACCAGTTCACGAACGCCCAGCCGGCCTTCGTCGGCCGGGGGAGCGTCGCCACGCCGATGCCGTTCGTGTAGACGGACGGCTGGAGCGGCATGTTGGTCACGCCGTCCTGGTCCTTGTAGGTGATGCCGAAGACCTCCCTCACCACGAGCGTGTAGTCGGCCTCGATCGAATCGGACACGTCGTCCGTCACGACCAACGTGAAGTTGTACGTCCCCGCCGCCGTGGGCGTGCCGGAGAGCACGCCGCCCGCAAGCGAAAGGAACGCCGGCGGCTCATGCCCCGTCTTCGCCGCAAACGTGTACGGCGGGGTCCCGCCGACGATCGTGTCCGAAAGCGTCCAGTTCGCCGCATCCCCCCTCACCGCCGAAAGCGCGCCCGCGCCCGTCTTCTGCGCCAGCGCCACCGGACCGGTCGTTTCCGTCGCGAAATACCGCTGCCCGCCGAGTGTGATCGAGCCGCCCTGGCCGATCTCGGCAGTCGGATCCGCCGCGGAACCCGCTTTCACGAGAACGTTCGCGCCCACGGTCAAAGTGCCCTGTCCGGCGCCATATCCGCCGCCGATGCCGGCAGCGCCGTCGCCGCCTGTCGCCGCCACCGTGCCGCCGTAGATCTCGACGGCGGCGCCGGGGCAGCCGCTGCCGCCGCCAATGCCCGCGGCGCGCCACCCGCCCGTGGCCGTCACCGTGCCGCCGTTGATCACGATCGTGCCGGCCGACGCGTTGTTGTTGACGCTGCCGATGCCGGCGCCGCCATCGCCGGTGGCTGTGACGATGCCGCCGTTGATCGTCACGCAGCAGTTCGTTCCGCCGATGCCCGCGCCGCTGGAGCAAGTCGCGGTGACGACGCCGCCGTTGATGACCACTTCGCAGCCGCCGTTCTTGCGGCCGTTGCCGATGCCGGAGCCGCTCTGGCCGCGCGCAGTGACGATGCCGCCGTTGATCGTCACCGCGCCCAGCGTCGCGCCGGCGTTCCACCCGCCGCCGATGCCCGCGCTCAGGCTTCCGCCCGTCACGTCCAGTTCGCCGGAGCCGGCCGTCTGCCCGTAGATCGTGAGCGAAGAGCCAGACGGAATGCCGATGCCGGCATCGTAGCTCGTCACAGAAATCGTCAGCTTGCTGCCGTCCTTGAGGATGAGGTGGGCATTGCCGGACACCGTCACCGTCGAGCTGATGGTGACATTGCCGTCCACTGCATACCATCCGCTTTCAAGGGTGGTCGTTCCGGAGCCGACTGCGCTGCACTCCGCCGTCTGCGGGCTGCCGGAGGCGTCGATGTACGTCTCGTTGCTCTTCACGACACCCCACTTCGCGTAGAACACCTTGTCGCCCGTGGAACCCTGCGGTATCTCCGTCACCGCAGTCCCCGTGAGCGCGGAGTTGGTGTACCAGCCATAGAACCCGAAGCCGGGATTCGACGCCGTCGCGGGCAGCGTCGCCTTCGCCTCGATCGTGTAGCTCGTCGGTACAAGCCCCGTCAGCGCCGTGGATGCGTCCTTCATGTAGGTGATCGTGTAGGTTCTCGGCGTCCACTTCGCCCAGAACGTCCTGTCGCCCGTCGAACTCGCGGAAATCTCCGTCACCTTCGGGCCGGTGCAGGCATCGGTCTCGTACCAGCCTTCAAGCGTGTAGCCGGCCTTTTCCGCCGTCGTCGGCAACGCCACGACCGTGCCCTCGACGTACTCGGCGGGAACAAGTCCCGTCAGCTCCGTCGTGCCGTCCCTGTAGGTGATCGACTTCGGCTTCGCCGTCACCGTGATCGTGTAGGTGAAGTCTTCGCTTTGTGCGGGCGAAGCGGAATCCGTAACCGTGAAGACGACGGAGGCGGGAACTGTCGTCGCCGCCGTCGGCGTGCCGGAGACGATTCCGTTGGCGAACGAAAGCCCCGTCGGCAACGTCCCAGACTTCAGCGAGAACGCATAGGGCGTCGTGCCGCCGCTGACAGTCCCGGAAAGCGCCTGCTCGAACGGTTCGTCAATGTACGCCGCAAACGCGCTCGTCGTCTGCGCCAGCGGAACCGGACCGACCGTCTCAATGAGAAAATACCTGTGACTGCCATGGACAATTGCTATTGACCCATCTGTCCCATGTGACAACTCTGCTGTTGGATTTGCGCTCGTACCCGCTTTTACGACAACATTATCACTGACCGTAAGTGTCCCATCGCCAGTACTCGGGGACCAACCGCCGCCGATACCGGCGCCCGCGCCGCCGCCATCAGCCCTAACACTCCCGCCATAGACAGTAACTATGCCGCCATTGCCATGATCGTCACCACCACCAATACCAGCAGCATAGGAACCTCCAATCGCGCTTATATCACCTCCATAAATAGTTACTTTCCCGCATGAGCCTCCGTTGTTATCACCGCCTATGCCCGCACTCTCGGTTCCGCCATTTGCGATGAGCTTGCCAGAACCCCCTCTCTGACAATAGATTGAAAGCGTATTCCCTGGTGTCACGCCAATACCAGCTTTGTTTGACGCACCCTGCACCGTCAGCGTGGCGCCGTCGCCAAGGATGAGGCTGACCTTGCCGTTGACGATTGCGCCCGCGCTCAAGGTGACGTTGCCGGTGACATAATACCAGCTGTTATCCCATGTGACGGTCGAGGAAGAGGATGCAATCTGGTTGCAGGTTCTCGGATACACGCCGTCCGGCGTCAGGCAGTCGACCGTAATGCCACTCTCGGGCTCTTCGGGGTCGTCATCAGTGAAGCCGGCCGATTCGACGGCCTCAAGCGTGTAGGATGCGGGCAGCGTCGTGCCGAGGGCGTCCGTCGCCGTGATCGCGAACGTGAGCGTTCCCGCAGCGGCGGCCGTGCCGGAAAGGACGCCGTCCGTCAGCGAGAAGCCGGTCGGGAGGGTCGCGCTTGCCGTGACCGCGAACGTATACGGCGGAACGCCGCCGGAGATCGTTTCGGCAAGAGCAATGTTCACGGCCTTCCCGACCTTGGCCTTGCCGAGGTTCGACTGCGCCGCAAGCGGATCGGGATCCGTCACTACAAGCGTGTATTCGGCGTCCAGCGTCAGCGCATCGGGCGATGTGGCGTCCGTCACCCGCAGCGTGAAAGGATAAGAGCCTGCCGTCGCCACCGATCCGGAAAGCATCCCGTTCGGATTCAGCGTCAACCCGGTCGGCACCGTTCCGGAGAAAGCATACGGCGTCTCGCCGCCCCTGATTGTCTCGGCAAGGTTGAAGTTCACGTTCGCGCCCATGTAGGCCGCAAGTTCGCCGGCGCCGGCGACAACGCTCAGTCCCGGCGGCAACGCGCTCGCGACGTAGTACGTCGTGCCCGCGACGGGATTGCCCGTGAAATCGCCGCCGGTGTTAACAAACATACTGTAGTTCCAAATGCCTTCGCCGGTCGTACCCGTCGGAATCGACCACTCGACGCCGGGTCCGGTCGTATTGACCACAAGACTTGAACAGCCGCTGAACATGCTAAAGTAGCATGTATTGGGAAGCGTACCTGTAGCCGGAAGAGCGGGAATCGCCTTGAGCGACGTACATCCTTGAAACATTGAGTTGTAGCATTGCGCCGCCAAGGTCGTCGCGGAAAGAACCGGCGGGACAGTTAGTTGCGTACAGCCATAGAACATCATCCAATAGCACTTCTCGCCCATCGGTGGAGGATTGCCGTTATAGTCGCGCAATGTCTCGATGTCGCCTTCGCAGACGAGCTCGCCGCTCCCGGTAAAACCCCATGAAGTACTGGCAACGATGCTGTTGCCCGTTCCGCGCAGGTACAGGAAGTATTCGTCCCCCGACTGCGCAGCGGAAATCGAAGACCCTGTCCAGGTTGTCCAGTTAGCCTTGTCGGTTGAATATTCCATCGTCCCATCCCACTTCGGACTCCACACGCTGATGGAAAACGTCGACGGACTCCTGAACGTGAGGTAGGGCGTGTCGAACGCGAACGCGGCGGACATCGCGAGCGCGAACGCCGCAAATACGAACGAGCGGGCCGACGCAATGCGGCCGAGGATTTTGCGCATCATGGCTTGTAGCTCCTATTTGGTGCCTGTCAGTGAATTATAGCAACAAAACGGGGCATAGCGCCACAAGAAATGCACACCGAATTTTGGCAAAATGGGCACAATGGAATGGCGGGCCGACGCTTGGCAGGGCCCGCTCGCCGAGCGGGCCGCTCAAAGACCAAGGAGCTTCCGTGCGGGGATGATGGCGTCGAAATAGCCGTCGCCCTCGACAGTCCGCGACAGGTTGCCGTCGTACACCAGGACGGGACGCGCCGACATTCCGGACCGGAGCGGAAGGCTTGCTATCCTGTCGGCGACTTCGTCCTCTATCTCGCGCCCGATCTCGCGCTTGCGCTTTACCTCGACTACGTATGCGGTCCGAGGAGTCTGGATCAACAAGTCAATCTGGCATCCCCCGTCTCCTCCCCGTGAATTCCGGTACGGGGCCGCAGACTCCACCACGGCCCCTCCCAGATGGAGGAACGGAATGATTTGATCGAAGTTGTTGACGATCAGATTCTCGAACTGAAGTCCCATGACGGCATTCCACTCCGGAAGGTTCTCCACAGCCGTGAAATCGTACACGCCATCCTCTATTTCACGTTTGTGCGGTGCGAGATACCTCAGGTAAAAGCGCGTGTAATTGTCCTTGAGACGGTACTTCGACACGCGCGCCTTCCGTCCGGTCTCCGGGTTGAGTCCGCCGTCGTCAGTGATGAATCCACCCTCCTTCAGCGCCCGGAGGTCGTCGGTGAGATGCCCGTTTCGCGCTGCACCAAGCCGCGCGGACAGCTCCGCCCCCGTCAACGGCTCGCCGGCAAGGGCGCCGAGGATCGACTTTTTCAATTCGGCGCCACCGCCGAACAACGGGTTGAAGATGGCATCGAAGTCCTTGAAAAGTTCGCCTGTCGAGCTGAAGCACATCCTCCTTATGTTCTCAGCGGCGTCGAGGCCGGGATCCATCTCCTCGATGTATCTCGGCACCCCGCCGGTGACGGAAAGAACATCCAATATCTCGCGTGGTCCGACGCGCGTTGCCGTCTCTCCCCAGAACTGCGCGCATTCCGAAAGATTCAGCTCCTTGAGCACGTATTCGCGGGAAAAACGCCCGGCAAATCCCGTGTTGTCGAGAATGTTCTCCCGTATCCAGGCCGAAACGGATCCGCACAGGACGAACACAAGATTGTCATGCCTGTGGAAATAACTCTCCCACGCCTTGCGCAGCGTGCCCGGAAACATGTCGTCGTATCCGCCCATCCATGATATCTCGTCAAGGACCACAACCGTCCGTCTGGTGTCGTCAATGACACCGTTGAGCCTTTTAAATGCATTCAGCCAGTTCGAGGGAACCGTGTCCTCGGCATCCGTCTGCGCCGCCAGCGATTCGGCGAAACCCCGCAACTGGTCTTCGTTCGTCATGTTCTTCGTCGGCGCGAGGCCTTCAATCTCAATGTAGACATCAGCCGTACGTTTCGCAAATTCGCGGAAAAGCGTCGACTTGCCAATCCGACGCCGTCCGCGGCAGGCAACAAGAGAAGACGTCCGCTTCCGCCAAAGCGATTCAAGATCTTCCAGATAGCTTTTCCGTCCGATGAATCTCTTCATAGCAATCCTTTCAAAAACTCACGCATAGTATCGCATATTATTGGCAGCTTCGCAACAGAAAACAGGCGCGAAATTTTATTTTTCCAATTTCGCGCCCATTTATACCCCACGGCTTTCGGGCGCGAAATCCTGATTTTCAAATTTCGCGCCCACACCAGGACCACCGGGACAACCGGAGAATCGCTGGTAGGTCGGTCGCGCGGGACGCGTGCCCGCAACGGACGAGGACGTCCCCGCACGAACACGAGCCGCTAAGACCGGTAGCGGGAGATGGCGAAGGCGGCCACGGCCATTAGCGCCGACGGCACCACGCACACGAGCCACCGGATGCCCTCCTGCGCGAGCGGCGTCTGCGATTCGAGGCCGTTCATGAAATACGCGCCCGCCGCGTTGCCCACCGACATCAGCGCGAACGCCGCCACGAAGAAGAGCGCAAGCCACCTGAGCGGACCGTTCCGCCGGAATTCCCGCCAAAGGTCGGCAATCTTCACCTGCGCGGCGTCCTCCGCCTTCATCACCACGCGCTCCTTCGTCTGCGTGAAGGAAAAGACGAGCAGCGCGACGGCGACCGCCGCGAAGGCGACCATCGTCCACAGCCAGGCGCGAGGATCCGTCCGAAGGATGTCGGCGGACGCGACGGAGCGCGGCCCTCCCTGTGCGGCCCGGTAGCCGGTCCAGGAAAGCACGAGGCCCGCCGTGACATTTCCCAGCGCCATCCCCACCCTGAAGAACACGCCCACGATGGCGCTGATCACACCCGAGACGCGCCGGCCCGTCAGTCGCTCGGAATACTCGATCACCTCCGGCACGAGCGCCCACATGTAGCCGGTCGCCACGATGATGCCCGTCGCCTTCACGAACTGCGCGGCGTAGATCCAGGCGGACGCGCCGGAGCGCGTCCCCCCCGCGCGGCTCAGCACGTACAGGGCGGCCATGCCGACGACGGCGACGGTCCCAAAGACGTAGAACAGCCCCTTCTTCCCAAGCGCCCTTCTCAAGGCCGGCAGCAGCGGCATGAACACGAACGACGGCAGCATCCCGCACGCCATGAAAAGCGCCATCCGCCACGGTAGGGCCCGCTCGCCGAGCGGGCAGCCCCCCAACGCCGCCACGAGCAGCGGCATGCCCGCCATGGCCGCCAGGCACCCCGCGTTCGCCAGGAATATCCGCACAGCGGTGAGCGTCGTGATTTCGTCCGTATCGCGCGTGAGCGAGGCGCTCAGCGCGCCGTAGGCGACGTTCACGAGCGTGAAGAGCAGCGTGAAGCCCGCATACGCCGCATAGATGTAAAGCGTTTTCCACGCGCCGCCAGCACCGCCGAGCGGATGGACGAAACACAGCACGGCGAAGGCGGCGAACGGGATGCCCGCCAGCAAAAGATACGACCGGTACTTGCCCCAGGGCGGGCGGTGCCGGTCGATGATCACGCCCGCGAACGGATTCCAGAGCGAGTCCGCAAGCTGCACGACGAGGAACATCGTCGCCGCCGCCGATGGGGCGATGCCCATGACGTCAGTGCAGAAGAAGAGAAGGTACGTGCCGACCGCCGAAACCAAAAGGTTCTGCGCGAGATCGCCCGCACCGAACCCGAAGCGTGTTTTCCAGTTCAATCTTGTGGCAGTATCAGTCACGAACGCCTCGACAGTTTATCCAAGGTCCAAGGTCCTAAAGCCTTTGTCCTCTGTCCGTTGTCTTCTGTCCTCGGGGAAAAGGAAGGACAAACGACAGAAGACAGAAGACAAAGGGATAAGGACTTTGGACAAGTGCAACCATCGACCATCTCAATACGGAAACGTCCTGCCGAACACGTAGTGCGGCGTGATCGCCGGCGGCGGCGGGAGCCGTCCTTTCGCGAGGAGCGCGAGTGCGAAGGCGGCGACCTTCTCGCCGGCCTCGGCGGCGTCGCATTCGAAGCGCGTGAGCGACTCCGAGTAGACCGGGCCGAGTCCTCGGTTTGAAAGCGACACCACTTTGATGTCGCCGGGTATCCGAAGCCCCCGCCCGAGAAACGCCGTGAGCGCGCCCTGCGCGACAAAATCGTCCCAGAAGAGGAACACGTCGGGAAAAGATGTGCGCGGCAGGCTCATGAACATGTTGTAGGCAGACCGTTCGATGCCTTCGTAGCGCCCAAGCCCGTCCATGCGCGGAACCGTCATCCAGCCGCTCTTGATTTTCCTGTCCGCGAGCGCGGCGTGCGCATCGGGCGTTGCGTTCCCTTCGAAGCGCACCTGCGTGACGCGCTTCACACCGGCACGGACGCAATGCCGGACGAAATTGCCGATCGCCTCTTCCGCCGAGAACCGAATCCACCGTCCCTCGTCCTTCTTCGGCGGGTCCCCGTAGATGAACACGCTTTTCACGCCCGCCTCGCGAAGGCAATTTCGGACAGGTGCCGTACCATAGATCACGATCGCCACGTCGGGCGCGCGGACGAGCTCGTGCTTCAGGAACGTGAGCCCGACCCGGTCATCATGCGAAAAGACGACCGTCGAGAAGGCGTACCCCGCCGCGCCGAGCCGGTTGCGGAGCGCATCGGCGATCATGGTGACGTGATAGCTGCAGGCGTCCACGTCCGGTAGCACGAACAGGACACGCCCGCACAAGGCCCTGACGCCGTGCGACAGGACAACCGTGCCGACGCGCGGGCGCGAGCGCACATACCCTTCCCGCGCCAGCCGCTCGACAACCCCGCGCGCAACGCGGAACGTAAGGCCGGACGCCTTCGCAAGGTCCTTGATCGTCGGAATGGGCTCGCCAGCCCTGATGCGCCCGTAGGCGATCTCGTCCTTGATGAAGCCGCACAGCGCGTCCGCAAGAGAGGTTGAGCCGTCGGGCTTGTAGCGGAAGTTTTTAAGGAAATCAATGTTCATGGACTCTCCTTTGACCATTTAATTCACAATCCATTTCTGTCGCGCGGGACGCGCGACACTACCGATCCCGCCTGGTAGGGACGGCGTTCCATCGCCATCCGCGCCCGGTAGGGGCACGCGTCCCGCGTGCCCGCAAGGTGGGGCGAGCCGCCGAACCGTCCGCACAACGGCTCCAAATATTCGCGGCGGAAGAGCGCGATGCGGCGCGCCTCCAGCGACCCGGCGGTGACCTTCGCCGCCGCGTCGCGGAGAAGCGCGTCCAGCCGCGAGAGCACCTCCGGCGAATAGATCTTCGTGCGCAGCTCCTCCTCCGTCGGCGCCTTGCATACGCCCGGTCCGAGCGGCGTGTCGAATGGATTTGCCACCACCTTCATCCAGCATGCCTCCAGCATGTCGAAGAACTCCGCCATCTCCTTCGCCGCCGCACCGAACATGAGCCGGTGGTGTTCTGCGAGGATCGCCTCCACGTCGGCCGCCGGGTTCCAGCAGATGCGCGCGAACACGTAGTAGTTGAGATAGTTGTAGATCCAGCGGTCGCTCTCGCTCTCGGCGAACGCGCCGGTGACATGCGGCGCGACGGCGCGGTAGTAGCGCGCCCAAGCTCGCGGCGCGAGCTGCGGGATATCCTTCATCTCCAGGTTCCAGCAATCAACCTTGTCGGGATAGTTCCAGAGCGACACCTTGCGCCCGAGCTTCGCGTGCCAGAGGCGCACCTCGTCCTTCTCGCGCTCGCCGATCGCCGTGCCCTCGGCCCACGGGCCGCGCCGCGCGGCGAACACGTCGACGTTGCCGGGGATGTCGTTCGTGGGAATGCGTACGTAGGGAATGTACGACATCTGCGAGACGCGGGCATGGAGGAAGCGCGCGGCGAGGCGGTTCGCGAGCTCGGCGGTGCGCCGCCACACGAGGTCGGTGGCGAAGCCGGTGTTCGTGCGGGAGAATGGGATGTTCTTCGCGCACCAGTCGCAGGGACAGTGCCGCGCCCACGTGAAGCCGT